>NZ_JBEZLA010000017.1:0-112577 GCF_040651925.1 Streptomyces sp. NPDC048349
GTACGTCCAGTACGGGGGCATCCGGCCGGCACGCCGAGAGCACGCACCGGACACCGCTCCTTCACCACGGACCTCCGTCAGACACCCCCTAGAGCCGGCTCAGGCGGGACACCGCCTCCTGGAGGACATCGGTCCGCTTGCAGAAGGCCCAGCGGACCTGAGTGGCCCCGGCGGACTTGTCGTCGTAGAAGACCTGGTTCGGGATGGCGACCACGCCGCAGCGCTCGGGCAGGGCGCGGCAGAAGGCCGGCCCGTCCTCCTCGCCCAGCGGAGTGATGTCCGTGGTGATGAAGTAGGTGCCCTGCGGGCGGTAGACCTCGAAGCCGGCCGCCGCGAGGCCGTCGGCGAGCAGGTCGCGCTTGGCGGCCAGGTCCGCGCGGAAGCCCTCGTAGTAGGAGTCGGGCAGGGCGAGGGCCTCGGCGATCGCGTACTGGAAGGGGCCGGAGGAGACGTAGGTGAGGAACTGCTTCGCCGAGCGGACGGCCGCCACCAGCTCCGGCGGCGCCGTGACCCAGCCGACCTTCCAGCCCGTGAAGGAGAAGGTCTTCCCCGCGGAAGAAATGGTGACCGTGCGCTCGCGCATGCCCGGGAACCCCGCCAGGGGGGTGTGGGCGCCCTCGAAGACCAGGTGCTCGTAGACCTCGTCCGTGACGACCAGCAGGTCGCGCTCCACGGCGAGGGCGGCGACGGCGCTCAGCTCCTCGTGGGTCAGGACGGTGCCCGTGGGGTTGTGCGGGGTGTTCAGCAGGAGCAGGCGGGTGCGCGGGGTGACGGCCGCGCGCAGTTCGTCCAGGTCGAGGGCGAAGCTGCCGGCGTGCGGGCGCAGGGTGACGGGGACGCGGACGGCGCCGGCCATCGCGATGCAGGCCGCGTACGAGTCGTAATAGGGCTCCAGGGCGATGACCTCGTCGCCCGGTTCGAGGAGGGCCAGAAGGGCGGCGGCGATGGCCTCGGTGGCACCGGCCGTGACCAGGACCTCGGTGTCGGGATCGTAGGGCAGGCCGTAGAAGCGCTGCTGGTGCGCGGCGATCGCGGTGCGCAGCTCCGGGATGCCGGGGCCCGGCGGGTACTGGTTGCCGAGGCCCGTGAGGACCGCCCGGGAGGCCGCCTCGGCGATGTCGGCGGGGCCGTCCGTGTCGGGGAAGCCCTGGCCCAGGTTGATCGACCCGGTGCGGGCGGCCAGCGCCGACATCTCCGCGAAGATCGTGGTGCCGAAGGCCGCCAGACGGCGGTTGAGGAAGGGGCGGTCGCTGCTCACGGGTGCGCTCATGGGCGCCATCCTGGGGGGAACCTCTGGACTTGCTCAAGTGTGCTTTGGGCCGCGTGGCCTGGGGGCATCCCCCCTTCACACGGGACGCGGGGATCCCGTCCCCCGGGAAGACCGGGGCGTGAGAGAGGGGGCGGGCATCGTGTTCGTCTTCGTTGTGATCGGGCTGTTCGTCTTCGCCGTCGTCGTGACCGTGGCGGTCCGCTCGTTCCGCCAGGGGTACTCCGGATCCGGCTCGGGTTCGAGCAGCAGCTCCGGCTGGTGGGCGGGAAGCGGCGCCGGGTCGTCGTCCTCCTGCGGCTCGTCGTCCTCCTGCAGCTCGTCTTCCTCCTGCGGATCGTCGTCTTCCTGCGGCGGTGGCGGGGGGTGCGGTTCCAGCTGACACGGGGCAGCTGGCACCGCATGGACGAGGGCGCCCGGCGGGCTGGTTTCCGCCGGGCGCCCTCTCCTTCGCGCCCGCACCACGACGCGCGGGAAGCACGTGGTTGAACACGTGAACTGTGGAGCCCCCGGGGGGATGTAAACCCCGTCAAGTTGGGTAAAAGCGCTGTGAGTGCCGTGCCTTTCATGATTCCCTCGGTTGAGTAGACCAGTCCTCGGACCTCCCTGGACTTCCTGTGGACCCGTGCCGGTGTCCCCCCACCCGTTGACTACCGCTGGCGGGCCCCGGCCCATCTCCCTCGCGCGTTTGCGGAGCCGACTCATGCTCACGACCCTCCAGACCACCTACACCGACACGCGTGCCGCCGATCTCGCCTGGGCCCTGGGTCGGGACCGGCTGCCCGCCCTGGCCGTACTGAACCTCGAACTGTCGGGTGCGAAGGTGGAGTTGCGCCTGCTCGGGGCCTCTCATCAGGTGCTCCTGGAGGAAGGCGAGGTGCTCTGCTCGGAGACGGTCGCCTGTATGCCCGGCAGCAGTACGCCGCTGCCGCTCGGCGTGGCCAAGCGGGTGGGCGACTGGGAGTACGAGTTCGCGGCCCGGGTCGAGACGTTGTCCCGCGGGTCCTTCGCGGGGCGGGCGCAGGAGTTGCTCGCCCTGGTCGCCGACCACCCGAACGGACTAGCGGGCACCTTCCCCGGCAGCCCGCACGCGTTCACCGCGATGCTGGCGCAGCACTACGAGGGCCAGGTGCGCTGGCGGACCTGGCACGCGTACCCGCAGGAGGGCCAACTGGTCGCGACCAGGACCCGGGTCGGCGTCCGCGCGGGTACCGCGACGGTGGCGGCCCTCGAGTCGCACGCGGTGCGCTAGGGGCGCGGCGGGGCTCCAAGGGCAGGGGGGCTCCAGGAGTCCGGTGGTGCTCCGGGGCAGGGCGGTGCTCTGGGGCACGGTGGTGCTCTGGGGGCGCGTGGTGCTCGTCGGCCGCCGGGGCGCGGGGATTGTCGTTCGGTTACGCCAACTGGCCGGATCGGTACGCCACTTGCACCCATGTGGGTGACCGGATGCGAGTGGGCGGTGACGTACGGTTCGCTGCATGATCGACCGTTCCGTCCCGCGCCGGGTCCTCCCGGCTCCGGAGCCGCGGGGCGCGGCGACCGTCCCGGCCGCCCTGCCCGTACGGCCCCGGACCGGCCGACTCCTCGTGCTGGCCACCGTGTTCGTCTGCGCCGCCTGCGGGCTCGTGTACGAACTGGAGCTGCTCGCCCTGGGCTCCTACCTCATCGGCGATTCCGTCACCCAGGCGTCGGTCGTGCTGTCCGTCATGGTCTTCGCCATGGGCGTCGGCTCCCTGCTCGCCAAACGGCTGCGGCACCGGCCCGCCTTCGGCTTCGCCGCGATCGAGGCGGGGCTCGCGCTGCTCGGCGGGCTCTCCGCCCTGGCGCTGTACGCGAGCTTCGCCTGGCTGGGCGAATCCCAGCCGGCCCTCGTCGCCTTCTCCTTCGGCATCGGCGTCCTCATCGGCGCGGAGATCCCGCTGCTGATGGCGCTCATCCAGCGCATCCGCAGACAGGACGCGGGCGGGGCCGTCGCCGACCTGTTCGCCGCCGACTACGTGGGCGCACTGGTGGGCGGTCTCGCCTTCCCCTTCCTGCTGCTGCCGGTGCTCGGCCAGCTCACCGGCGCCATGCTCACCGGCACCGTGAACGCGGTCGTCGGCGGCGGGCTCGTGCTCTGGCTGTTCCGCCGTGACCTGAGCCGGCGCGCCCGCTGGACGCTGGTCGCCGCCAACGTGACCGTGCTGTCCGTGCTGGCCTGCGCGACCGTCCTCGCCGACGACTTCGAGCGGGTCGCCCGCCGCGCCGTCTACGGCGAGGAGGTGCGCGTCGCCGTCCGGACCGGGGTGCAGGAACTGGTGCTCACCGGCCCCCCGACCGGCTCCCCGCGCTCCCTGGACCTGTACCTCGACGGGCGGCTGCGGGTCAGCGGCTACGACGAGTACCGCTACCACGAGGCCCTCGTCCACCCCGCGATGACCGGCCCGCACACCCGGGTCCTGGTCCTCGGCGGCGGTGACGGGCTCGCCGCCCGCGAGGTGCTGCGCTACCGGGACGTCGCCTCCGTCACCGTCGTCGAACTGGACCCCGGCGTGGTCCGGCTCGCCCGCACCGACCCGATGCTCTCCGCGCTCAACGCCGGCGTGTACGGGGACCCGCGCCTGGGGGTCGTCACGCAGGACGCGTTCCGCTGGCTGCGCGGGCCGGCCGCCCGGAACCGCTTCGACGTGATCGTCTCGGACCTGCCGGACCCGGGCATCACCCCCAGCACGAAGCTGTACTCGCAGGAGTTCTACGGGCTGGCCGCGCGGGCCCTGCGGCCCGGGGGCCGGATCGCCGTACACGCCGGACCGCTGGCCACGCGCCCGCGCACGTACTGGACGGTCGAGGCCACCCTGCGCGCGGCCGGCCTGCGGACCTCCCCCTACAGCGCGGGCGGCCGCCTGTCGGGCTTCGCCGCCGGACCCGACCGCACCCCCCTCGGCGGCAGCGGCGCGCCCCCGCAGGACTGGGGCTTCGTCCTGGCCTCGCGGGAGCAGGCGCCCCCGCTGCGGGTGGACCGCGACACGCCGGGGCTGCAATCGCTGTCGACCGGCTCGCTCCAGGACGCCGCGCGTGACGCCGAGCGCACCCGGATGCCGGGACTTCCGCCGTCGACCCTTCCGCACCCGCGGTATTCGTGACCCGGTGGGCTCTCGTCGGTAGGCTCGACCGCATGGAGCATCAGGTGTTCGTTCCGGTACCGGCAGACACTCTCCGCGCCGTGCTGCGCGACCCCGTCCGGGTGGCCCGGTGCGTGCCGGGGCTCCAGCAGGACGCCGACACCGACTCCGGACCGCTCGCCGGCCGGCTGAAGGTCAGGGTCGGCGGGAACACCGTGACCTACCGGGGCGCCCTCTCGGTCTCCGAACGGGACCCCGATCACTTCGCCGTCGACGGCGAGGGCACGGAGGTGCGGGGCAGCGGGACCGTCAAGCTCGCCCTCGCGCTGCGGCTCACCCCGGAGGGGGACCAGAGGACGCGGCTCGACTTCACCGCCGGGGCCACCGCCGACGGGCGCGCCGCCGCATTCACCGCCGCGGCCACCGCCACCGCCGTACAGCGGCTGCTCGACCAGAGCGCCGAGCGGCTCGCCGAGGAGGCCCGGGGCGGGAGCGGGGCGGGGGGAGCCGCCCCCGGCCAGGACGCCGGGGCCGCCGTGACCCCCGGTGAGGGAGAAGCGGCCGGAGCCGCCCCCGGTGAGGGCGCCGCGTACGGGGCCGCCGGGCCCGACATGAGCGATCCGGTGGCCGACGCGGAGGAGGCCGAAGGCGACGGCGCCGCCGGGCCGACGGGTTCCGCCGGGGACGACATCACCGAGGTCACCGCCTCCCTGTTCGACACCGAGGTACCGCCGCCCTCCCTGGACCCGTTCCTTGCCGGGGGATTCGACGACCTCGACGACCTCGGCGATCTGCCCCGGCCCCCGGCCGAGGCCGCCCACGCCCGTCGCACCATGATCGGCCGCAGCGCCGAGGAGGTGGACCACGCGCCCCCGCGCGGCCGGTACGCTCCCGTCCCCGCACCCGCCGCCACCACGGCCGGCGACAACCTGCGCTGGCTCGCCCCCGCCGCGGCCCTCGCCCTGGCCTCGGCCGTCGTCATCGGCCGGGCCCTGCGCCGCCGTCGCTGACCCCTATTACGCTCGACCGCATGAGTACGCAACTGAGCGCCGGCGGCGCCGAACTGACCATCGACCAGGAGAACGGCTGCCGGATCAGCAGCCTGCGCGTCGACGGGATCGAGCTGCTGCGCCAGGGTCCGCACTTCGGGGCCTTCCCGATGGTCCCCTGGTGCGGACGCACCGCGAACGGGCGGTTCCGCGACGGCGGGGTCCTCCACCAGCTCCCGGTCAACCACCCCCCGCACGCCATCCACGGCTTCGGCCGCGACACCGCCTGGCGCCGGGGCCGGCTCACCGACACCGAGGCGGCGTTCGTCTTCGACCTCGCCGACCCGTGGCCGTGGCCTGGCCGGGTGACCCAGAGCTTCGAGCTGACCCCCGACGGGCTGACGCTCGCCCTGGGCGTCGAGACGTACGGCGACTCCTTCCCCGCCCAGGCGGGCTGGCACCCCTGGTTCCGCCGCAACCTCGGCACCGGCGAGGACGTACGGCTCGACTTCGAGCCCGCGTGGCAGGAGGAGCGCGGTGACGACCACCTGCCCACCGGCCACCGCACCGACCCGAAGCCCGGCCCCTGGGACGACTGCTTCGGCATGCCGCACGGCGTGGACGTCACCCTCACGTGGCCCGGCGCGCTGGAGCTCAAGGTCACGAGCCGTGAGGAGTGGGTGGTCGTCTACGACGAGGAGGCCGAGGCCGTCTGCGTCGAACCGCAGTCCGGCCCGCCGAACGGGCTGAACACCCTCCCGCGCCTGGTCACCCCCGTCGACCCGCTGGAGGTCTCCACCACGTGGACGTGGCGGCGTCCGGTCTAGGCCGCAATTAAGCTCAGAGCCATGAGTGACGTACGCGATGCGCTTCTGCAGCAGATCAAGGACAAGGCCGTCGTGCACGGCAAGGTGATCCTCTCCTCCGGCCGGGAGGCCGACTACTACATCGACCTCCGCCGGATCACCCTCGACGGCGAGGCGGCCCCGCTGGTCGGGCAGGTCATGCTCGACCTCACCGCCGACCTCGACTTCGACTGCGTCGGCGGTCTGACCCTGGGCGCCGACCCGGTCGCGACCTCGATGCTGCACGCCTCCGCCGCGCGCGGCCGGCGGCTGGACGCCTTCGTCGTCCGCAAGGCGCAGAAGGCCCACGGCATGCAGCGCCGCATCGAGGGCACCGACGTCAAGGGCAAGCGCTGCCTGGTCGTCGAGGACACCTCCACCACCGGCGGCTCCCCGCTGACCGCAGTCGAGGCGGTCCGCGAGGCCGGCGGCGAGGTCGTGGCCGTCGCCACCATCGTCGACCGCGGTGCGGCCGGTGCCATCGCCGAGGCGGGCCTCCCGTACCTCACCGGCTACCGCCTCGAGGACCTCGGCCTCTCCTAGGGAGGTCCCCGGCCGGGCCACAGCTCTGGCCACGGGCCGGCGGTCCCCGCCGCGGCGCCCCGGGGACCGAAGGTCCCCGTACGTCCCGGATCAAGTTCTGACCTGCTGCTTTTCGGCCCGCCGGGATGTTTCACGTGAAACGTCCCGGCGGGTTCCGGCCGTACTGGCCGACGGCGGGGGTGGAGTGTCGGGCGGAGTCTGGAAAGATGGGTGCGACGATGACGTCGCCCCCAGGTCAGGGCCCGCAATAAGCACACTCCCCGCACATCCAAGGAGCGGACAGATGCCCATCGCAACCCCCGAGGTCTACAACGAGATGCTCGACCGGGCGAAGGCAGGCAAGTTCGCCTACCCGGCCATCAACGTGACCTCGTCCCAGACCCTGCACGCTGCGCTGCGCGGCTTCGCGGAGGCCGAGAGCGACGGCATCATCCAGATCTCCACCGGTGGTGCGGAGTTCCTGGGTGGCCAGTACAAGAAGGACATGGTCACCGGCGCCGTCGCCCTGGCCGAGTTCGCGCACATCGTCGCCGCCAAGTACGACATCACGGTCGCGCTGCACACGGACCACTGCCCCAAGGACAAGCTGGACGGCTACGTACGTCCGCTGCTCGACATCTCCGCCGAGCGCGTCGCCAAGGGTCTGAACCCGCTCTTCCAGTCGCACATGTGGGACGGCTCCGCCGAGACCCTGGCCGACAACCTGGCCATCGGCCAGGAGCTGCTCGCCAAGGCCGCCGCCGCGAAGATCATCCTCGAGGTCGAGATCACCCCGACCGGCGGCGAGGAGGACGGCGTCAGCCACGAGATCAACGACGAGCTCTACACCACCGTCGAGGACGCGATCCGCACCGCCGAGGCCCTGGGCCTGGGCGAGAAGGGCCGTTACCTGCTGGCCGCCTCCTTCGGCAACGTGCACGGCGTCTACAAGCCGGGCAACGTCGTCCTGCGTCCCGAGCTCCTCAAGGACCTCCAGGCCGGTGTCGGCGAGAAGTTCGGCAAGGCCTCGCCGTTCGACTTCGTCTTCCACGGCGGCTCGGGCTCCACGGCCGAGGAGATCGCCACCGCGCTGGAGAACGGCGTCGTGAAGATGAACCTCGACACCGACACCCAGTACGCCTTCACCCGCCCCGTCGTGGACCACATGTTCACCCACTACGCGGGCGTGCTGAAGGTCGACGGCGAGGTCGGCACGAAGTCCAAGTACGACCCCCGCACCTGGGGCAAGGCCGCCGAGGCCGGCATGGCCGCGCGCGTCACCGAGGCCTGCGCCAACCTGCGCTCCACGGGCACCAAGCTGAAGTAGGCGCCCGCGCGCGTACGTTCACGCCGGTCCCACCGAAGGGCCCGGCCCGCCGTCCCACGACGGCGGGCCGGGCCCTTCGGCCGTCGCGGCGCGTACGTTCACGACGGGCCCTTCGGCCGTCGCCCTCCGCCAGTCGCGCCCCGCGATACCCCAGACTGGGGGCATGTCCATTCACCAGAACCTGCTCGGGGGCCCCGCCCCCACCCACCTCCCCGACGAGCCCGGCCGCGAGGCCCTGGCGTCCGGCACTCCCGCGGCCGAGGTGGCGGCCGCGCACCCCACCTCCTCCCTCGCCTGGGCGACCCTCGCCGACGAGGCCTTCGCCGCCGGCCGCACCGTCGAGTCGTACGCGTACGCCCGCACGGGCTACCATCGCGGCCTCGACGCGCTGCGCCGCGCCGGCTGGAAGGGCCACGGGCCCGTGCCGTGGGAGCACGAGCCCAACCGCGGGTTCCTGCGCGCCCTGCACGCCCTGGCCCGCGCCGCCGAGGCGATCGGCGAGAAGGAGGAGTACGAGCGCTGCTCGACCTTCCTGCGCGACTCCTCGCAGACGGCGGCGGACGCGCTGCAGGCCTGAGGCCCGCAGGGCGGGGATGTGACGTACGCCACTCCCCGCTGGAGCCCCGGCCCGACCGCGTCCTATGATGCGGGCAGGGGACCGGGGCTCCACTTGCCTCACGGAAGGAGCGGACCGCTACCCGGAAGCACGTGTCGAGGAGACAGCGATGTCGAACACCCTTGATGCCTCCGGAGCCGGTTCGGACACCCCGAACCTCGACTTCGACGGCACCACCCCGTACGAGGACTACGTCCAGGCGGACGTCCTCACCCACCTCCAGCACCTCCGCTCGGACGACCCCGGCGAGATGGTCTTCCTGGTCACCACCCAGGTCATGGAGCTGTGGTTCACGGTCATAGTCCACGAGTGGGAAACCGCCGCGAAGGCCCTGCGCGAGGACCGCATCCCGGTCGCGATGGATGCGCTGAAACGATCCCTCCGCGAACTCGAGGCCCTCAACGCCTCCTGGCGCCCGCTCGCCCAGCTCACCCCGGGCCAGTTCAACGCCTACCGCTCCGCGCTCGGCGAGGGCTCCGGATTCCAGTCGGCGATGTACCGCCGGATGGAGTTCCTGCTCGGCGAGAAGTCCTCCTCCATGCTGGTCCCGCACCGCGGCGCCCCGCGCGTCCACGCGGAGCTGGAGAAGGCCCTGCACGAGCCCAGCCTCTACGACGAGGTCCTGCGCCTGCTGGCCCGCCGCGGCTTCCCGGTCCCGGCCGAGGTCCTCAGCCGCGACCTCTCGCAGCGCTACGAGCCGTCGGCCGACGTCGAGGCCGTTTGGACCGGCCTGTACGCCGCCCCGGACGAGCACCTGGACCTGCACCGCCTGGGCGAGGTCCTCACGGACGTCGCCGAACTGGTCTGGCGCTGGCGCAACGACCACCTGGTGGCCACCCGCCGCGCGATGGGCGCGAAGACCGGCACGGGCGGCTCGGCAGGCGTGACGTGGCTCGAGAAGCGCGCCGCGAAGAACGTCTTCCCGGAGCTCTGGACGGCCCGCAGCCATGTCTGACGCGACCGCGATACCGGACCTGACGGCCCGGGCGGAGGCCCTCGACGCGGCCGACGAGCTGGCCAAGCTCAAGGACCGCTTCACCCTCCCCGAGGGTGTCGTCTACCTGGACGGCAACAGCCTCGGCGCCCTGCCGGCCGGCGTCGCCGAGACCACCGCCGACGTCGTCTCGCGACAGTGGGGCGAGCTCCTCATCCGCTCGTGGGACGAGAGCGACTGGTGGACCGCCCCCGAGCGGATCGGCGACAAGCTCGCCCCCCTCATCGGCGCGGCCCCCGGCCAGGTGGTCGTCGGCGACTCGACCAGCGTCAACCTGTTCAAGGCCCTGGTCGGCGCGGCCCGCCTCGCCTCGCCGGGCCGTACGCAGCTGCTGGTCGACGCCGCCACCTTCCCCACCGACGGCTACATCGCGGCGTCGGCGGCCCGGATGACCGGCCTCGAGGTGGTCCCGGTGGACCCGTCCGGCGCCGCGCAGGCGATCGGCGGCGACACCGCCGTGGTCCTGCTCAACCACGTCGACTACAAGTCCGGCCGCCTCCACGACCTCCCGGCCCTGACGGCGGCCGCCCGCGCCGCCGGCGCGGTCACGGTCTGGGACCTGTGCCATTCCGCGGGCGCCCTGCCCGTCGGGCTCGACGCGCACGGCGTCGACCTCGCGGTGGGCTGCACGTACAAGTACCTCAACGGCGGCCCCGGCGCCCCCGCCTACCTGTACATCGCCGACCGCCACCAGGCCGCCTTCGACTCCCCCCTGCCGGGGTGGAACGGCCACGCCGACCCCTTCGCCATGACGCCGGAGTTCGCCCCGGCCGACGGCGCGCGGCGCGGCCGCGTGGGCACGCCGGACATCCTGTCCATGCTGGCCCTGGAGGCGGCGCTCGAGGTCTGGGAGGGCGTGGGTATCGAAGCCGTGCGCGCCAAGTCCCTCGCCCTGACCGACTTCTTCCTCGCATGCGTGGCGCAGTACGTCCCGCGCGGCCGGGTCGAATCGGTCACCCCGGCCGAGCACGCCCACCGGGGCAGCCAGGTCTCGCTGCGCACCGAGAACGCCCGCGAGGTCATGCGGGAGCTCATCGCGCGCGGCGTCATCGGGGACTTCCGGGCCCCCGACGTCCTGCGCTTCGGCTTCACCCCGCTCTACGTCGGATTCGCCGACGCGGAGCGCGCGGCGCGCACACTGGGTCACATTTTCGGGTGACCCCGTAGCGAAACGTCACATCACCGGGCGGGCGGGGCTACGGCTCCGCCCGCTCCGGCACATCCCGGGCCCCGCACGGAACGGCTCGTTCCAGACTGATACGGTCCCGCTCTGCCGGACCACCGGAACATCTGTCCCCGCTGTCCCACGCGTTACCGAGAGGTTGAGCCGATGACGGACCCCGCCGCAGTGGAACGGGACGCCGCCGAGGCTGCCTCGGCCTTCTCCCATCCGGCGGTCGCGCCGGACGCGACCGCCGCGTACGGGGAACACCCCGACCAGGTCATCGACTTCTATGCCCCGCGCGGTGCGGCCGAAGGCCCGGTTCCGCTGGTCGCCGTGCTGCACGGCGGCGCCTGGCGGGCCCCGTACGACCGGCAGCACGTCACACCCTTCGCGGACTTCCTGGCCCGGCAGGGTTTCGTGGTCGCCAACATCGAGTACCGGCGCGGCCGTTCACTGCCGGCCCAGGGCTCGCAGGGTCCCGTCGCCGGGCGGTGGCCGGAGACCTTCGACGACGTGGCGGCCGCGCTGGACGCCCTCCCCGGACTGGCCGCGGCCGCGCTGCCGCAGGCCGACATCCGCCGGGTGGTCCTGACCGGCCACTCGGCCGGCGGCCACCTCGCGCTGTGGGGGGCGGCCCGGCACGTGCTCCCGCACGGCTCCCCGTGGAGGCTGCCCTCGCCGCCGGTGCTGCGCGGCGTGGTGGCGCTGGCCCCGATCGCGGACTTCGCGGTGGCGGAGGAGCTCGGTGTGTGCGGGGGCGCGAGCGCGCAGCTCCTGGGCGGGCCGGAGCAGTTCGCGGCCCGGCTGCCCTTCGCGGACCCGGCGGCCCTGCTCCCCACGGGCATCGCCACGGCCGTGGTCCAGGGCCGCGAGGACATCGTGGTGCCGCCCGCGGTCGCGGAGTCGTACGTGGCCGCCGCGGCGAAGGCGGGGGAGATGGTGGGCCTGACGCTGCTGGACGGGGTCGGTCATTTCCCGCTCATCGACCCGGCGGCGGACGCGTGCGCGGTGGTGGCGGAGGAGATCTCGCAGCTGGCCTGGTAGGGCCCGGCGGCATGCGGTGCAGGCGCAGTCCGTGCAACTTGCCCACGGGATTGCAGGATCCAACGGGCGGGGCAACGGCCTAGAACCGGACAGGTCGGGGCAGATCAGGGCCGGGTCTGCGCCACCCGCCCGCATACCCGGCTGACCCCCCGCCGTAAGGTATGTAGGCTGCACCCGATACATCCTGAGCACGTTCAAAAATGGGGGGATCGGTGCGCAGTCGCCGTCTCGTAGTATCCGCCGCACTTATAGCCGCCGGTGCGGGCCTCATCCCGGGAATGGCCCACGCGGCCGACCCGGGCAAGCCGGCCACCAACCGTGTGGCCGCCTCCGCCGCCGACCTGGACAAGGCCGCGGCGTCGAGCTTCAAGAAGTTCTCCAGCCCCGCCGACCGTACGGTCCGCAAGAGCCTGCCGGCCGGCGAGAACAAGGCCGCCACCGTCCAGTCGGCGGATGGCGCCGTCGCGGGCAACCCGAACCTGGCGATGGTCCTGAACGCCAGCGGTGACACCGCGCACGGTCTCAAGCTGGACACCGAGATCATCAGCGAGACCGCCTCGCTCAGCATCACCATCGAGTGGGGCGACGGCAAGAAGGACACCACCACCGCCGGCGGTTCCACCACGCTGAGCAACAGCCACACCTACGCCGAACTGGGCGAGTACACCGTCAAGGTCACCGTGACGGACACCGCGAACCAGGTCGAGGTCGTCAACACGCTCCCGATCCAGACCGCGGGCTCGGACTTCACCCCGTACGGCCCGACCCGTCTGCTGGACACCCGCAGCGGCATCGGCGCCGCCAAGGCCAAGGTCCCCGCGCGCGGCACGGCCCACCTGAAGGTCGGCGGCAACGGCGGCATTCCGGCCGGCGTCACCGCGGTCGTCCTGAACGTGACCGCCACCAACACCACCCAGGCCGGTCACGTCACCGTGTTCGGCTCGGGCCACGAGCAGCCGATCACCTCGAACGTCAACTTCGAGGCCGGTCAGACCGTTCCGAACCTGGTCATCGTGCCCGTCGGCAAGGACGGCTACGTGGACCTGTTCAACGGCGGCTGGGAGTCGATCGACCTGCTCGCCGACGTGACCGGCTACTTCACCCGGTCCGCGGCCAGCGGCTACTCCTCGATGACGCCGACCCGCTTCGTCGACTCCCGCGAGGGCCTGGGCACCGTCAAGGGCCAGGTTCCCGGCCAGGGCGTCTTCAGCACCCAGATCAGCGGCCTGCGCGGGGTGCCCCAGGGCATCAGCGCCGTGGCGCTGAACGTGACCGTCACCAACCCGAAGGAAGCCGGTCACGTCACCGTCTTCCCGAGCGGTCAGACGGCGCCGTCCACCTCCAGCGTGAACTTCACCGCCGGTCAGACCATCGCCAACTCGGTGATCGTGCCCGTCGGCGCTGACGGGAAGATCAGCCTCCGCAACGGTGCCTGGGCCGGGGCCGACGTGATCGTCGACGTCGTCGGCTATTACAGCCAGGCCAGCAACGGCGCCTACATGCCGCTGTCGCCGGGCCGTCTGCTCGACAGCCGTGACCCCGACAGCCCGATCTACGGCGAGCTGCCCGGGCGCATGTACTTCGCCCTGGAGATGCCCGGCTACGAGCCCGGCATCGCCGGCTACGTGCTGAACACCACGGTCACCAACACCCAGGGCCCCGGCTTCCTGTCGGTCGCCCCGGACCCGAACCGGATCGAGGACTACTGGGACGAGACGGCGATCGAGCCGGCGCGCCCCAATGCCTCCACCCTGAACTGGACGGCGGGCAAGAGCGTCCCGAACCTGGTCCAGGCGGGCCCCGGCCAGTACGGCGTCGTCGACTTCTGGAACCAGGGCTGGGAGCCCACGGACCTGATCGTCGACATGTTCGGCTACTACGAGACCAAGTAGCGGATTCGACCACCGCCCCGGGCCCGGCCGTTCTGGCCGGACCCGGGGCGGTGTTGCACGTGCACGTCGGGCCCCCGGGCCCGTGTACGACACCGAGCAGGTCGCGAGTTTTTGAACCTCTTCACGTTCCGACAGAAAAATGGGGGGCCGGTGCGCAATCGCCGACTCATAGTTTCCGCCGCTCTCGTCGCGGCAGGTATCGGTCTGGTCCCGGGCGCCGCCCAGGCAGCAGGCCCGGTGGCACCGGCCGGACACGGCGCCGCCGCCTCCGCAGGGGCTCCGGGCAAGGCCGGTGTGCAGGGGACGGCGGCCGCCTTCCACAGCCCTGCCGACCGTACGAAGGTCACGGCGCAGGCCGAGGCCGCGGGCAACCCTGACCTCGCGATCGAACTGGAGGCCTACGAGAACTCCGCGCACGAGATCCTCCTCGTCAGCGACGTCAAGAGCGCCGCCGCCGCGCTCGAGATCACCCTCGACTGGGGCGACGGGACCACGCAGAAGTACGCCGCGTCCGGTGCCGACGTGCAGAACACGACCCACATGTACGCCGAGGTCGGCACGTACGCGGTCAAGGTCACGGTGAAGGACACGACGAACAACGTCACGGCGGTGAACGACCTCACGTTCGTCACGGCCGGCAGCGAGTTCACCCCGCACGCGCCGACCCGGGTGCTGGACACCCGCGCGGGCGTCGGCGCGGCGAAGGCCAAGGTCGGTGGGCAGGGCATGGTGGCCCTGAAGGTCGGCGGGGTTGCCAAGATCCCTGCCGACGTCGCGGCCGTGGTCCTCAACGTCACCGTCACCAACGCCACGGACGCGGGACACATCGCGGTCCAGCCCGGCAAGGACTTCATCCGGCCCACTACGTCGAACCTCAACTACGTCGCGGGCCAGACGGTCCCGAACCTGGTGATCGTGCCGGTCGTCGACGGCTACGTGCACCTGGTCAACGGCGGTTGGGCGTCGGTCGATCTGCTCGCGGACGTCACCGGTTACTTCACCCACTCGGCGGCCGACGGCTACGCCCCGCTGACCCCGGTCCGCGCCGTCGACACCCGCGCCGGCCTGGGCACGGCCAAGGGCCAGGTCGCCGGATACGGCACGTTCGACGTCGAGATCGCCGAGCGCAACGGTGTCCCGAAGGGCGCCACCGCAGTGGCGCTCAACCTGACGGTCACCAACCCGCAGGAGGCCGGTCACCTGACCGCCTACCCCAGCGGGCAGGCGGCTCCGTCCACGTCCAGTGTGAACTTCACCGCCGGTCAGACGGTCGCCAACTCGGTGATCGTGCCGGTGGGTCCTGATGGGAAGATCAGCGTCCGCAACGGCAGCTGGAAGCCGGCTGACGTGGTGATGGACGTCGTCGGCTACTACACCCCCGCCAGCAATGCCGCCTTCCGGCCGATGTCCGAGCCTTTCCGGCTCATCGACACCCGCGAGGACGCCTGGTACCGGACCGCCGGGCCGGTGCCGGCGCGCGAGTACCTCATGCTGCCGCTCATGGGCGATTCGGCCGGCCCCGTCACGGGCTGGGTGCTGAACACCACGGTCACCAACACGCGCGGGGCGGGCCACCTGTCGGTCGCTCCCGACCCGAACACGTGGACCGACTACCAGAAGGGCCTCCAGACCAGGCCGGAGCGGCCGGGCGCCTCGGCCCTGAACTGGACGGCGGGTGCGACTGTCCCGAACCTGGTGCAGTCGCCCGGGGGCAAGGGCGACGTCATCGACTTCTGGAACCAGGGCTGGGAGCCGGTCGACATGATCATCGACTGCTTCGGCTACTACGACACCAAGTAGCCCGGGGCCGGGAGGAACCGGTCCCCCGGCGGGTCCAGGGGCGGTGTGCCGTACGGTGCACCGACCCGGTACGACGAAGGGGCGGCGGGCGCACGTGCGCCCGCCGCCCCTTCGGGGGAGCTGCCTAGAGGAACGAGTTGATCTCGATCGTCTCGGTGCGGCCCGGGCCCACGCCGATCGCGGAGATCGGGGCGCCCGACATCTCCTCGAGGGCCTTGACGTACGCCTGGGCGTTCGCCGGAAGGTCCTCGAAGGTCTTGGCCTTGGTGATGTCCTCGGACCAGCCGGGGAGGTATTCGTAGATCGGCTTCGCGTGGTGGAAGTCCGACTGCGAGTACGGGAGCTCCTCGACGCGCTTGCCGTCGATCTCGTACGCGACGCACACCGGGATCTGCTCCCAGCCGGTCAGCACGTCCAGCTTGGTGAGGAAGAAGTCGGTCAGGCCGTTCACCCGGGTGGCGTAGCGCGCGATCGGCGCGTCGAACCAGCCGCAGCGGCGGTCGCGGCCGGTGGTCACGCCACGCTCGCCGCCGATGCGGCGCAGGTCCTCGCCGTCCTGGTCGAAGAGCTCGGTCGGGAACGGGCCCGCGCCGACGCGGGTCGTGTAGGCCTTCAGGATGCCGATGACGCGGCTGATCTTCGTCGGGCCGACACCGGTACCGGTGCAGGCGCCGCCCGCGGTCGGGTTCGAGGAGGTGACGAAGGGGTACGTGCCGTGGTCGACGTCGAGCAGCGTGCCCTGGCCGCCCTCGAAGAGCACGACCTTGTCCTCGTCCAGCGCGTTGTTGAGGATCAGGGTGGTGTCGGCGACGTACGGCTTGATCTGCTCCGCGTACTGGAGCATCTCCTCCACGATGGCGGCGGCGTCGATCGCGCGGCGGTTGTAGAGCTTCGCGAGGAGCTGGTTCTTGCCCTCGAGGGCCGCTTCGACCTTCTGGGTGAGGATCGACTCGTCGTAGAGGTCCTGGACGCGGATGCCAATGCGGTTGATCTTGTCCGCGTACGTCGGGCCGATGCCGCGGCCGGTCGTACCGATCTTGCGCTTGCCGAGGAAGCGCTCGCCGACCTTGTCGAGGGTGACGTTGTACGGCGTGATCAGGTGCGCGTTGCCGCTGATGAGCAGCTTGGAGGTGTCGATGCCGCGCTCGTTCAGGCCGCGCAGCTCGGAGAGCAGGACGGCCGGGTCGACGACGACACCGTTACCGATGACCGGGGTGCATCCGGGGGAGAGGATGCCGGAAGGGAGAAGGTGCAGCGCGTACTTCTGGTCACCCACGACGACCGTGTGGCCGGCGTTGTTGCCACCCTGGTAGCGCACTACATAGTCAACGGATCCACCGAGCAGGTCGGTGGCCTTTCCCTTGCCCTCGTCACCCCACTGAGCTCCGAGCAGCACAAGAGCGGGCACAGGCGTACACCTCTTCCGGATGGGGCATGTCCAAGGTCAGGGGGCGTACGACGATGTACACCGCAGGCTGAGCCGTCGGACCGGTACCCCGGAATAGACGAAGGCCCTGGCGCAATAGCGCAAGGGCCTCTTGCACAAAGATGCTACCCGAGGAAGGACCGAGGTGTCGGCTCCAGAGCCCACCATGAGCCACGCGGGCGCGCCGGTAGGCGGCCTGCTCGTGCTCGTCGACCCGGTCGCCCGCCGTCTTGACGGCGAGTCCGTGCGGATCGCGAAAGATGTGTTGTCAGCGGGCGCAGCAGCGAAAATCTGCCTCCCGGATTCGCAGGAGGAGTTTGCGAGGGCGCTGGCCCGCCGGGGAAACCGGCGGCCGGTGATCGTGGGCGACGACCGGGCCCTGGTGCGCGCCGTGGGGCTGCTGCACCGGGAGCGGGGTCTGGCGGAGGGTGCCCTCTCACTGGTGCCGGTGGGGCCCGCGGGGTCGGTGGGGCTGGCCGGGGCGCTGGGCGTGCCGCTGTCGGCCGTCGCGGCGGCGCGGGTGGTGCTGGAGGGGGCGGTGCGGATGTGCGACCTGCTCGTGGACGACAGTGACGGGGTGGTCCTGCGGTCGCTGCGGATCCCGCCGCTGCGGGCGGCGGCGGCCGGGACCTCGGCGCGGCCCTCGGTGTGGAGCGCGTACCGCTCGCTGGTGCGGACGCTGGTCCGGCCCGTGGCCGGGGCCGGGGACGCGGCCCGGCTGCGGCTGCGGGTGGAGGCGGACGGGGTGGTGCTGGCGGACGTGGACCGGCAGGTGGAGGAGGTCGCGGTGACCACCGGGGAGGACGGCGGGCTCGCGGAGGTCGTCGTCCGTACGGGTGGCGACGGCGCCGGTTCGACGGTGTCGGCGCGCGCGAAGACGCTCTCGGTGTCGGGCACGGACTTCCGCTACCGGGCCGACGCGGCGATGACCGGGCCGGTCCGCAGGCGCACGTGGACCCTGCACCCGTCGGCGTGGGCGCTCACCGTGCCCCGGTGACGGGCGGGGCGGTGTTGCGCCTGTAAGGCGGCGCGAGGTGCTGTGCCTGGGGGCTGCCGGGTCGGCGGGTGCTGCCGCGACCACGGCCCGCAGCGGGCGACGGTGCCGTACGGATCCTGATCCCGCCGACCGGGTCCCGCGGTCGGGTTCCGCGGTCGGGTTCCGCGGTCGGGTTCCGCGGTCGGGTCCCAGGGCCGGGTCCCAGGGCCGGGTCCCAGGGTCGGTCCCACGGTCGGCGGCGTCCTGTGGGTCCCGGCGGTGCGTCGGCTCGGCCGGGCCCCGGCCGGTCCGGGCTCAGCGGAGGTCCAGGGTCTCCCGGTAGGCCCGCCAGCGGTCCAGCAGGCCGAGCAGCTCGCCCTGCATGAACGCGAAGAACGCGGCCGTCTCGGCGACGCGCGCCCCGGCCGGGGTGTCGGCGCCGAGGCCGGCCGCGCCCTCGCGCAGGGTCTTCTCCCACAGGGTCAGCACCTGGTCCCGGCGCGTGAAGGTCTCGTACCAGAGCTCGTTGTGCAGGACGTACCGGTCCCGCCGGGAACCCGGTTCGCGCTCGCGGCTGACCATGTTGACCTGCGCCAGGTAGGACACGGCCCCCGATACCGCCGCCGGGCTGATGCGCAGCGCCTCGCCGAGTTCCGCCGAGGTCATCGCGGCCTCGTCGCTCGCCAGCAGCTGCGCGAAGACCCGCGCGGCCATCCGGGGCATGCCCGCCTCGGTCAGCTGCGCGGCGAACCGCTCCACGAAGCGGGAGACCGCTTCCGCGTCGCGCCGTTCCGCCGTCTCGTCCGCCATCTCGATCTCGTCTGCCACCTTCCCTACTTTATGCGATTTCTTAGCTTCATAAATTTGTGAAAGAAGCGTAGGTTCGGAAACATGACGAAGGCAATCCGCGTCGCCGGACTCCACAAGGCGTTCGGCCGCACCCACGCACTGGACGGACTCGACCTCAGCGTCGCCACCGGCGAGGTCCACGGCTTCCTCGGCCCCAACGGCGCCGGGAAGTCCACCACCATCCGCGTCCTGCTGGGCCTGCTGCGCGCCGACTCCGGCACCGCCGAACTCCTCGGCGGCGACCCGTGGGCCGACGCCGTGGCCCTGCACCGCCGCGTCGCCTACGTGCCGGGCGACGTCACCCTGTGGCGCAACCTGTCGGGCGGCGAGGTCATCGACCTCTACGGGCGGCTGCGCGGCGGCCTCGACCCGGCCCGCCGCGCCGAGTTGATCGAACGGTTCGAGCTGGACCCGACCAAGAAGGGGCGCACGTACTCCAAGGGCAACCGGCAGAAGGTCGCCCTGATCGCGGCCTTCGCCTCCGACGCCGAGCTGCTCGTCCTCGACGAGCCCACCTCCGGCCTCGACCCGCTCATGGAGGGGGTCTTCCGCTCCTGCGTCGCAGAAGCCCGCGCCGCCGGGCGCACCGTCCTGCTCAGCTCGCACATCCTCGGCGAGGTCGAGGCGCTCTGCGACCGGGTGAGCATCGTCCGCAAGGGCCGCACCGTCGAGTCGGGCACGCTCGCCGACCTCCGCCACCTCACCCGTACGTCGATCAGCGCCGAACTCGCCGCTCCCCCGGCCGGCCTCACCCGCCTGCCGGGCGTGTACGACGTGCAGGTGCAGGGCCTGAGGGTGAGCCTCCAGGCCGACACCGACAAGCTGGACGCCGTACTGCGCGCCCTCACCGCCTCGGGCGTCCGGTCGCTGACCTCGACCCCGCCCACCCTCGAGGAACTGTTCCTGCGTCACTACGCGGACGGGAACGCGGATGCGGGCGTGGACGGGGGTGCGGACGTGGACGTGGTTGCGGACGCGGACGTGGTTGCGGAAGGGGCGTCGACGCGATGAACAACCGCCTCGCCGGGACGGGCGCCCTGCTGCGGCTGGCCCTGCGCCGCGACCGCGTGATGATGCCGGTCTGGATCGCGGTCGTGTCGCTGCTGGTGCTGAGCCTGCCCGCCACCCTCGAATCCGTGTACGCCACCCCGGCCGAACGGGCCCGGCTCGGCGTCACGATGGGCGCCAACGGCTCCCTGCGCGCCCTGTACGGCCCGCTCTTCGGTGACTCGGTCGGCGCCCTGACCGCGTGGCGCGGCGGGGTCTTCGCCGGGCTGCTCGCCGGCGTCATGAGCCTGGTCATCGTGGTGCGGCACACGCGCGAAGAGGAAGAGACGGGCCGTCAGGAACTGCTCTCCGCCGGCATGGTGGGCCGCCGTGCGCCGTTGACGGCCGCACTGCTCGCCGCCCTCGTCGCGAACGGGCTCCTCGCACTGGTCGTGACCGCGGGCCTCGCGGGCCGGGGGGCGGGCGGTGCGGCCGCCCTCGGGCTCGCGCTCGGCGCCACCGGGATGCTCTTCGCTGCGCTGGCGGCCATCGCGGCCCAGCTCACCGAGAGCGCGCGGCTCGCGAAGGGGCTCACCGGGGCGGTGCTCGGCGCGGCCTTCGTCCTGCGCGCCGGGGGCGACGCCGGCTCGCGGACCGGCTCCTCGGCGCTGACCTGGAGCTCGCCGCTGGGGTGGCTGGAGCACGTACGGGCCTTCGCCGCCGAACGCTGGTGGGTGTTCGCCCTGTTCGCTGCGGCCGTGACCGCGCAGGTGGCGGCTGCGTACGCGCTGGCCGGGCGCCGCGACGTGGGCATGAGCTTCCTGCCCGCCCGCCCCGGTCCCGCCGAGGGCCGGCTCGGCTCGCCCGGCGCACTGGCCTGGCGGCTGCAGCGCGGCAGTCTGATCGGCTGGAGTCTGGGCTTCCTCGCCGCGGGCTTCGTCTTCGGCGGGATGACGGAGGGCGCCACCGACCTGGTCGGCGACAACGACAGGACCCGGGAGATCATCGAGCGGATGGGCGGTCAGAGCGGGATCGCCGACGCCTTCCTCGCCACGATCGCCGGGATGCTCGGCCTGGTCGCCGCCCTCCACATCGTCTCGGCGGTACTGCGGCTCGGCGCCGAGGAGTCGGGGCAGCGCGCCGAACCGCTGCTCGCGAACGCCGTCGGCCGCCTGCGCTGGGCCGGCGGTCACCTGGCCCTGGCCTTCGGCGGCTCGGCACTGATCCTGCTGCTCGGGGGGCTCGGCCTGGGCCTCGGCCGCGGGGAGTCCGCCGCGGGGGTGGCCGAGGCGGCCGGCGCCACACTCGCGCAGCTTCCGGCGGTCTGGGTGATCGGGGCCGTCGCCGCCCTGCTGTACGGCGCGGTCCCCGCCTACGCCGGGGCCGCCTGGGCGGTGGCGGGGGCCGCGCTGGCCCTCGGCTGGGTGGGACCCGCGCTGGAACTCCCCGAGGCCGTCATGAACCTCTCGCCCTTTACCCACCTGCCGAAGCTGCCGGGAGCCGAGGCCCTGACCTGGGGCCCGCTGCTGACCCTGACGGCGCTGGCGGTGGCACTGACCGCAGCCGGCCTCGCGGCCCTGCGCCGCCGCGACGTGGCGTTCTAGGCCTCCCCGCCTAGAACGCGACGAGCAGGCGCTCCAGTCCCCGGATGACGTACCCGTCCCGCCACTGCGGCTCCTCGACGAGCCGCAGGGGCGGGACTCCGTCTGCCAGCAGCGCCCCGAAGGACGCCTCCAGCTCACGGCGCGCCAGCGGCGCCCCCAGGCAGTAGTGGATCCCCGCCCCGAAGGCCAGATGCGGATTGTCGGCCCGTACGAGGTCCAGCGTGTCGGGGTCGGCGAACCGCGCGGGATCCCGGTTGGCAGACCCGAACAGGAGTGCGACCTCGGCCCCGCGGGGGATCTCGGTGTCCCCGATCCGGATGTCGTCGAGGACCCAGCGCTCGAACATCTGGAGGGGTGTGTCGTAGCGCATGAGTTCATCCACAGCTGTGGACAACTTTTCGGGATGCGGATCCGCGCGCAGCGAGGCGAGCTGACCGGGATGGCGGAACAGCGCCCACCAGCCGTTGACGGTGGTGTTCACGGTGGCCTCGTGGCCCGCGTTCAGCAGGAGCACGCAGGTGGAGATCATCTCCTGCTCGCTGAGCCTGCCCTCCTCGTCGTGGGCGGCGATCAGACCGGAGATCAGGTCCTCGCCGGGGCGTGCGCGCCGCTCGGCGATCAGAGCGCGCAGGTACGCACTGAACTCGACGCTCGCCCGCACCGCGCGGCGCGCCGTCTCCTCATCGGGCCGCAGCTCGAACATCCCGCAGATGTCCGCCGACCAAGGCCGCAGCAGCCCCCGGTCCGCCTCCGGCACTCCCAGCAGCTCCGCGATCACCGCCACGGGCAGCGGCTCGGCGACCACGGTGAGCAGATCTCCGCCGCCGTCCGCGAGCAGCCGCCCCACCAGCTCCCTGGCCATCCGCCGCACGGCCGGCACCAGCCGCTCCACCGTCCGCGGGGTGAACGCCTTCGCCACCAGCCTGCGCACCCGCGCGTGCGCGGGGTCCTCCAGGTCCAACAGCCCGTTCCCGTTGAGGACGTGAAAGGCCTCGTGCTCCGCGGGCGGCGCCTGCCGCCCGAACTCCTCGTGCGTGAAACGGTGCAGGTAGGTCCTGCCCAACCGCCGGTCCCGCAGCAGCGCACTCACGTCGGCGTAGTGCGCCACCAGCCACTGCCCGGTGGCCTCGCACCACACCGCCCGCCCCTGCTGCCGCAACTCCCGGTACGCCGGGTACGGATCGGCGACGAACGCGGCATCCCACGGATCAAAGCCCATCCCCGCACCCTACGACGGAGTCACCAGCCGGGTCTCGTACGCGAACACCGCCGCCTGGGTGCGGTCCCGCAGGCCCAGCTTCACCAGGATCCGGCTCACGTGGGTCTTGATCGTGGACTCGGCCACGATCAGCCGGCCGGCTATCTCCCCGTTGGACAGACCCTGCGCGATCAGCACCAGCACCTCCTTCTCCCGCTCCGTCAACTCGCCCAACCCCGCCGGATCCGCGACCCTCGCCGTCTCGGCGAGCTTGGAGAACTCCGCGATCAGCCGCTTGGTCACCGACGGCGCCAGCAGCGCCTCCCCGGCCGCCACCACCCTCACCCCGTCAGCCAGCTGACGGGCCGACGCGTCCTTGAGCAGGAACCCGGACGCCCCGGCCCGCAGCGCCTGGTACACGTACTCGTCGAGGTCGAAGGTCGTCAGGACCAGCACCTTCGCGTCCGTGTCGGCCGCCACGATCTCCCGCGTCGCCTCGAGCCCGTTCATCTGCGGCATCCGGATGTCCATCAGCACCACATCGGGCCGCAGCGCCGCCACCTGCGCGATGGCCTCCCGGCCGTCGACGGCCTCACCGACGACCTCGATGCCCTCCATGGCGTTCAGCAGCACGGAGAACCCCTCGCGGACCATCATCTGATCGTCGACGATCAGCACCCTGATCGTCATACCGCCCCCGTCTCCGTCCCGGTCGCCGTCCTGGTCCCGGTCGCCGTGCCGGTCCCCGTCTCCTTCGACGGCTCCGGCGCCGTCTCCGGACGGTTGCGCACCGGTATGAACACCGCCACCTCGTACCCGCCCGCCGCGGTGCCGCCGGCGGTCATTTCCCCCTCCAGCATGGCCACCCGCTCCCGCATCCCGGTGATCCCGTGCCCGGCCCCCGCCGAGGGCCGGGCGTCCCCGGTCGCCGGCCCGTTGACGATCCGTATCCCGAGGCCGCCGAGCACGTACGAGACCTCCACCGACGCCGACGCCCCCGGCGCGTGCCGCAGCGTGTTGCTCAGGGCCTCCTGGATGATCCGGTACGCCGACAGCTCCACCCCCTGCGGCAGTTCCCGCACCGCACCCGTGACGGTCTTCTCCACACTCAGCCCGGTCTCGCGCACATTGGCCAGCAGCCCGTCCAGCGAGGCCAGCGTCGGCTGCGGGGCGTCCGGGGCCTCGTAGTCCGCGGAGCGCACCACGCCCAGCACCCGCCGCAACTCGGTCAGCGCCGCCACCGCGTTCTCCCGGATGGTGACGAACGCCGCCTCCAGCTCCGGCGGCGGGTTCTTCACCCGGTAGGGCGCGGCCTCCGCCTGGATCGCCACCACCGACATGTGGTGGGCCACCACGTCGTGCAGTTCCCGCGCGATCGTGGTCCGCTCCTCCAGCAGCGTCCGCTTGTCCCGCTCGACGGCCGTGACCTCCTGCTGCGCGCTCACCTCTGCCTTCGCGGAGCGCCGTATCCGGATGCTGCTCGCGATGGTCAGAGCGAAGGCCGAGGTCACCGCCATCTGCGGCAGGCCGGTCCCGTACCCGTTGCCGAGCAGCGCCGACATCCCGAAGCCGAGCGCGAGGGTGAGCGTCCACATCCAGGCCGCGATCCTGGGGCCGGTCCGCAGGGTGACCAGGACCATGACCACGAGGTGGGAGAGGAAGCTGCCCGGGCTCCAGGGCCAGTCCGCGCCCCCGCCGACCAGGGCGAGCACCACCGTCATCGCGACGGCCGCCCACCATGCGCCGATCGGCCGCACCAGTGTCAGGAGGACCGGGACCGTGGCCACGAGCCCCATGGCGAACCTGCCGGCTTCGCCGACGTAGCCCGATTGCGTGGTGCTTGTGAACACCAGGACGAAGAACGCCAAGGCCCCCACCGCCGCGTACTGCCTCCACGGCGCGTACCGGCGTATCGCCTCGGGCAGCCGCCGCAGGAAGCGCCCGGGCGTCTGCGCCAGGGGCAGGGGCCGGTAGGCGAAGGCATCGGTGAAGAGGTCCTGGCGCAGGGTCTCGATCAACCCCGATGCCATGCGCAATTCAGGTGTCGTCCGGGCTGTCCCGCCGGTGGTCGTCTCGGTCATACGCACCACCGTAGGGCGGCGCCTGCCTGGTCTGCGTCGCCAGCTGAGGGGATTTCCCGGGGTCCCCCTCAGGTACTACACGGGTGACATCAGTAGCCCGTCGGACGGACCAGCCCGGTCTCGTACGCGAACACCGCCGCCTGGGTGCGGTCCCGCAGGCCCAGCTTCACCAGGATCCGGCCCACGTGGGTCTTCACCGTCTGCTCGGCCACGGTGAGATGGGCCGCGATCTCCGCATTCGACAGCCCCTGGGCCACGAGTGAGAGGACCTCGGTCTCCCGCCCGGTCAGCTCGTCGATCCGCGCCCGCGACGGCGCGCGCGGCGCCCCCAGCCGGGAGAACTCGGTGATCAGCCGCTTCGTGATGTTCGGCGAGAGCAGCGCCTCCCCGGCGGCCACGACCCGCACGGCCTCCGCGAGCTGGTCGGCCGACGCGTCCTTGAGCAGGAATCCGGAGGCCCCGGCCCGCAGCGCCTCGTACACGTACTCGTCGAGGTCGAAGGTGGTCAGCACCAGCACCTTCGCGGTGGCGCCCGCGGCGCCCGTGATGACCGACGTGGCCTCGATCCCGCCCATCCCCGGCATGCGGATGTCCATCAGCACCACGTCCGGCACCAGTTCACCGGCCTTGGCCACGGCGTCGGCCCCGTCGACGGCCTGGCCGACCACTTCGATGTCGGGCTGGGCGTTGAGAAGCACGGTGAAGCCCTGCCGGACCATCATCTGGTCGTCGGCGATCATCACCTTGATCGGGGTGCTCATGAATCCCTCGTCGTCTCGCGTGCGGAACCGCCGGGCTCGTCCCGCGGGTCCATCGGAAGTACCGCGGTCACTTCGTACCCGCCGCCGGGCAGCGGACCGGCGGACAGCTCGCCCCCCAGCATGCCCGCTCGCTCGCGCATCCCCAGCAGCCCGTGCCCGGCACCCGGCGAGGGCGCAATCGCCCGGGTCGGCGCGGTGTTGGCCACGCACAGGTGCAGGTCACGCGGTCCGTACGCGATGCCGACCTCCACCCGCGAACCGGGCGCATGGCGCAGACAGTTGCTCAACGCCTCCTGCACGATCCGGTACGCGGTGAGCTCGACGCCCGGGGTCAGCGGCCGGCGTATGCCCGCGATCTCGGTGGTGACGTGCAGCCCGGCCCCCCGCACGTTGTCCACGAGGCCGTCCAGCTCGGCGAGGGTCGGCTGCGGATGGTGGGGGTTCGCCGGATCGTCGGGCTGCTCGGAGCGCAGCACGCCCAGCACCCGCCGCAGTTCGGTCAGGGCTTCCACCGCGTTGTCCCGGATGCCCGCGAGGTTCTCCTTGAGCTCCTCCGACGGGTTTTCCACGAGGTGCGGGGCGACCTGCGCCTGGATGGAGATGACCGACATGTGGTGGGCGACGACGTCGTGCAGCTCGCGGGCGATGCGGCTGCGCTCTTCCAGCAGCGTGCGCCGGGCGCGTTCCTCCGCGGTGAGGGTCTCCTGCTCGACGAGCTGGCCGCGGGTCAGGCGCGTCGCGCGCAGCGCGTAGCCCAGGACGCCGACGAAGCCGAAGAGGAGCGCCACGCCCGCGATGACCGTCTGACTGGCCGGTGGCCTGAAGGCGGTCTCGACCACCCCGGAGTAGAGGATCGAGACGCCGACGACCCCGATCGTCACCCGGGGCGGGACCCGCAGGGCCACCAGGAGGATCAACGGTGCGAACGTGAAGGCCCCGGCGGGTGTCCAGGGCCAGGCCTGGCCCTGACCCACCCCGCCGTAGATCGTCCACGCGACCAGAGCCGCGGTGACGAGGCCGAGCCACCAGCCGGCGAGGGGGCGGAACATGCCGAGCACGATGGAGCCCCCGGTCAGGAGGGCCAGCGCCACGACCGGGCCACCGGTGACACCGTAGTGGTCCTCGAGCTGTGCGACCGTGACGGCGCAGGAGACCACGGCCCCGTAGACGACGGCCACATGGGGCAGCCAGGCCAGCCAGCGCGGCCGCGACATGCGGGGAAGCGGGTCCCACTTCAGCGTGAGCAGCTCCAGGGCCAGCGCGCGCAGCGCCGAACGGCCGCCAAGCCGGCTGCGGGCTTCGAGTGCAGAGGACTTGCTCGCTTTGATCGGCTTGCTCGGCTTGCTCACGCGCTCCAGCCTAGGCATGGGTGATCTCCCTGACCTTGGCCGTCGCCCGGTGGGAGCCGGCGACGAGGCGGGGGGTGTGCTGCGGCATCGGGCGGTCGCCCCGCTCGTACACGCGGAAGGCGGCCCAGCACACCGTCAGCGCGGCGGCGAACACGGGCAGCCACAGCAGCCGGGCCGGTATCCAGGCCAGTGAGTCGGGCACGGTGTGCAGCCCGGGCAGGTCGAACGGGGCCAGCAGCCCGAGGGCCGTGACGGCCATCATCGCGGTCTGGTGCCAGAGGAAGACCGTCATGGCGGACAGGTTCACCAAGGCCACCGTCGCCCACGCTCCCGGCCGTCGCATGGCCCGGCCCAGCGGCTCGCGCACCAGCAACGCCAGCCCGCACTGGGCCAGTCCGAACGCGACCGCGGCGAGCGTCGGCGGGTTCAGGTTCGAAACGGAGGCCCCGGGCACGCCGACCATCGACGCCGGGTATCCGCCCCACAGGATCAGCGCGGCCGCCGCGACGACTCCCGCGGCGAACAGCAGGAGGGCCGGCCCGCGCCGGGCGAACGCGCCCCGGGACCAGGCGGCGCCCAGGGTGTAGGGGACGAGCCAGCCGGCGGCCACGTTGACCCAGCCGGCCCACTCGGGCCCGCCGAGCCCGAACCGCCACAGGTCGACGCCCGCCACCACGGCCAGGGGCCACAGTGGATGGATCCGGGCCGCGAGCGGGGTCGCGGCGGTCAGCGCGCCGTACACCAGCAGGAACCACAGGGGCGACAGCACTAGCTTGACCAGGGTCTGGACGGTGGCGAACCCCACCCCGCCGATCAGAATCCCGCCCACCGCGATCGTCCACAGGAGCAGCACGGCGGCGACCGGACGCAACAGCCGGCCCAGCCGTCCGCCGACCCAGGTGCGGTAGGAGTCGCCGCGCGCCCGCGCAGAGGCGTAGCCGCGGGTGGCGACCTGGCCGCCGACGAGGAAGAAGACGGCCAGGGTCTGGAACACCCAGGACACCGGAGCCAGCCCGCCCGTGTACGCCAGCGGACTGGCGGTGCTCAGCCCGCCGTCGGCGGTGGTCAGGGCGGTGACCAGCCAGTGCCCGAGGACCACGCCGAGGATCGCGAAGGCCCGCAGGGCGTCCACGGCACGGTCGCGGTGGGCCGGGGTGGCCGCGTCGACGCCCTCGGCCAGGGCGGACCACCGGGCGCGGAGCTCACGCATGGGAGGCCCCCGAGACGGTGTCGGCGGTGTCGCTGGGGGCTGCGCTGCCGAGAACGATGGCGGCCAGGCTGTCCAGGGACTCGGTGCCGGGCTTCAGGTAGTCGCTGTGCCCGGCGGAACCGGCGGCGAACGCCCGGGCTCCGAAGGCGGGATCGACGGGGTCGGTTCCGAAGCCGACCGCGCCGAGCCGGGCGTGCGGGACATGGCCGATCCAGTCACCGCCGCCCCGCCCGGCCCAGACCCGGGCCTGCGTCGGGAGGTCCCGGGCGGAGTCGGCCCCGGTGCCCGGGCTGGCGAACAGGACCATGTCGGCGACCGCGGGCCCGGTCCCCGTACGGGCGCAGACCACTGATCCGTACGAGTGGCAGAGCAGGGAGAGGCGGGCGCCCGGCCGTGCCATGTCCCGCAACCGGTCGAGGAAGGGCCCCAGTTCGGCGGCGGCCTCGTCGGCGCGCGCGGCGGTCAGCACGGTCGTGCTGACCGTGCCGGGGGTGTCGTACCCGAGCCAGGCGACCACGGCGGAGCGCGGATGCTCGGCCTGGAGGCGCTGCTGCAAGGAGACAGCCCCGGCACGGAACCTCGGGTAGGTGTCGAGCGTCGTGTCGGACCCGGGCACCAGGACGGCGACCCGGTCGGCGGTTTCCAGGTCGCCGAACACCTCGACGGCCCGGCCGCGTCCGCGCCCGTCGAACGCGAGGAACTGCGCCGTGCCGGCCGCGTCCATGGCATCCAGCTTCGCGGCCCGGCCGGTGCGGCCGGCGGTCGCCGCCATCCGGGCGGCCTCCGCGAGACCGGCGCGGTTGACGGTGTACCGGTCGTGGGGCGCGGCGGACTCGGCGAACGACGCGGGTGCGGGCGCGGGGACGTTGGGGGAGGCGGCGGCGGACACCGGCACGACGACGGCCGCCGCCACCAGCGCGGCCAGCAGGGTCCGGCGCAACCGGCCGGCCGCGAGGCCGCGGCGGGGGGCCGGGCCGTGGCCGTGCGTGAGGCTGCGGCCGCTCGCAGGGGCGCGACCGCTCGCCGGGCCGCGACCGCTCGCCTCCCCCGCAGCGGTGCCGGTCCTTGTCGTCGTCCCCGTCGCCATCGTCTCTTCCTTCGGTCGGGAAGAGCCGTCAGCGCCCTTCGCTGCTACCGAAGTTAGAAATCGCGGTCCGTGGTCGGCGTCCCGCTCCAGAGCCGTGTTCCTGCGTAGCTCTCAGGTATGACAGGGGGAACCTCAGGGGTAGGGGCGGGCTCGAAGTCCACGGCCAAGACGGTGGGTTAGGGTCGGCCGATGATCGAATCCAACTGGCGTCACGACCGCATCGGCAGTGCTCACCGGGGGCAGAACCCGACCGTCCTGCGCCGCCTCGACGCGGGCTTCGCCGTGATCGGGGACCGGCAGTTCCTGCCCGGGTACTCCGTCCTGCTGACCGACGATCCCGCCGTGACCCGGCTCTCCGACCTGCCGCGGGCGCGTAGGGCCGCGTACCTCGGCGACATGGAGCGGCTCGCCGAGGCCGTCGAACGGGCCGGCCGCCGCCTGGACCCCGCCTTCCGCCGCGTGAACATCGAGATCCTGGGCAACACCGACCCGTACCTCCACGCCCACATCTGGCCCCGCTACGACTGGGAGCCCGCCGACCTCGTCCGGATGCCCGTCTGGCTGTACGGGGAGGAGTACTGGCGCGACGACCGGCACGCGCTGGGCGAGCGCCACGACGGCTTGCGGGCCGCCATCGCGGAGGAGCTGGACGCCCTCGGCGGGGCGTGAGACCGCGGGGCGTGAGGCCGCGGGGCGTGAGGCCAAAGGGCCGGTCCTGGGGCTCCGCCCCGATCCCCGCGCCTCAAACGCCGGCGGAGCCGGGGCCGGAGGCCGGAGTGGGGCCCGCGCCGCACGTGGGTCGGGGCGGGCCGGCCCCCCGTCTCATGCGTCGCCGGGGGCGGGAAGGGGCTCGGGTGGGTGGGCGACGGCGTCCAGGGCTTGGGTCAGGCGGGTCAGGGCGTGGACCGTTTCGGCGAAGGCGGTGTCGCCCAGTTCCTCTGCCAGGCGGGTGGCCAGGGAGGCGTGGCCCGGGGTGATGCGGGCGACCGCCGCGCGGCCCGCTTCCGTGGGGCGCAGGAGTTTGGCGCGGCGGTGGGCCGGGTTCGGGACGTACTCGGCCAGGCCCTTCGCGGCGAGCAGGTCGGCGATCCGCTGGACGCTCTGCCGCGTGATGCCCATGGTGCGGGCGATGCCCGCGACCGGCAGGGGCTCACGGAGCACGGCGCCGAGCACCTGCCACCAGGCCGCGGTCAGCCCGGCCGGGCGGGCGAGCTCCTCCGACACCGCGAGGAACTGGCCGTTGAGCCGGAACACCCCGAGGGCGGTCCGGCTCAGGAGGTCCTGGCGGGCACGTACGGAAAGCGGCTCGGGCTCCGGCTCAGGCATCGCCCGCCTCCGCCGCCGCCATCAGGACCGGGTACGCGCTCGCGTCCGAGTCGTGGAACAGCCGGTACCACGCGTCGAGCACGTCCGGCTCGTAGACGCCCAGCCGGGCGAAGACCTCGCGGGCGAACGCCACCGGTTCCGTCGGCCCCGCCGTGATCAGGTCACCGTCCGTCACCGCGTCGGCCTCGACGTAGCGCTCGGCGCCCCCGTAGCCCGGCTGCTGTGCCAGGTAGAAGGAGGCCGCGCTGGTGTGGGCGCGCCCGTCCAGCAGGCCCGCCCGGGCGAGGCCGGCCGTGGCTCCGCAGATCGCCGCGACCGGCACGCCGGCGTCCAGGAACTCCCGGGCCTTCGCCGCGAACGGCGCCAGCTCCTCACCGGTGTCCCACAGCGAGGCGCCGGTCAGGATCAGGAGGGAGGAGTCCTGCGGTCGCAGGTCCGTCAGGGCCAGGTCGGGGTGGATGCGGACGCCGCCCATGGTGGTGACCGGCCGTTCCGCTTCCGGGCCGACGGTACGGACCTGGTGGCCGCGCTGGGTCAGGTGCGCGGTGGTGTGTCCGGTTTCCCAGTCCGCGTACGTGTCGTAGACGGCGAGGTGGACGGGCTTGCGCGGGGTCTCGTTCATCGTGATCGCCTCCGGCGTGGTGCGCGGACGTTCAGGACCTGGTCTGTGGCGCTTCCTATGACAAGAGGCTGTCATATTGGCAGCATGCTGTCAACATCCCCCGGGGCGGGTGCGGCAGACAGACTGCCGAGACCGGCCCCCCACCCCCATACAATCCGCCGATATCCCTCCCCACCTGCGCACTTCTAGCGTGACGCCATGACCCCTCATGTCAGCTCGCACACCCTCGCCGCAGTGAAGGACGCCGACCGGAAGCATGTCTTCCACTCCTGGTCCGCCCAGGCCCTGATCGACCCGCTCGCCGTGGCCGGGGCCGAGGGGTCGTACTTCTGGGACTACGACGGCAAGCGCTTCCTCGACTTCTCCTCCCAGCTGGTCAACACCAACATCGGCCACCAGCACCCCAAGGTCGTCGCCGCCGTGCAGGAACAGGCCGCCCGGCTCTGCACCCTCGCCCCCGGCTTCGCCGTCGACGTCCGCTCCGAGGCCGCACGCCTCATCGCCGAGCGGACCCCCGGCGATCTCGACAAGATCTTCTTCACCAACGGCGGCGCCGAGGCCGTCGAGAACGCCGTCCGCATGGCCCGTCTGCACACGGGCCGGCAGAAGGTGCTGTCCACCTACCGCTCCTACCACGGCGCCACGGCCGCAGCGATCAACCTCACCGGCGACCCGCGCCGCTGGCCCTCCGACACGGCGGCCGCCGGCGTCGTGCACTTCTGGGGTCCGTACCTCTACCGCTCGGCCTTCCACGCCGCCACCGAGGCCGAGGAGTGCGAGCGCGCCCTCGCCCACCTCTCGGACACCATCGCCTTCGAGGGGCCGGGGACCATCGCGGCGATCATCCTCGAGACCGTGCCCGGCACCGCCGGCATCATGACCCCGCCGCCCGGCTACCTCGCGGGAGTGCGCGAGCTGTGCGACCGCCACGGCATCGTCTTCATCCTGGACGAGGTCATGTCGGGCTTCGGCCGCACCGGTGCGTGGTTCGCCGCCGAGCACTGGGGCGTCACCCCCGACCTGATCACCTTCGCCAAGGGCGTGAACAGCGGCTACGTGCCGCTCGGCGGCGTCGCCATCTCCGCCGCCATCGCCGAGACCTTCGCCACCCGCCCCTATCCGGGCGGACTCACGTACTCCGGCCACCCGCTGGCCTGCGCCGCCGCCGTCGCCACGATGAACGCGATGGAGGAGGAGGGCATCGTCGAGCACGCCGCCCACCTCGGCGCGCACGTCATCGGCCCCGCGCTCGCGGAGATCGCCGAGCGCCACCCCTCCGTCGGCGAGGTCCGGGGCCTCGGGACCTTCTGGGCGCTGGAACTCGTCCGTGACAAGGAGACGCGCGAGCCCCTCGTCCCGTACAACGCCTCCGGGGCGGCCAACACGCCGATGGCCGAATTCGCGGCCGCCTGCAAGGCCTCCGGGCTGTGGCCCTTCGTCAACATGAACCGCACCCACGTCGTCCCCCCCTGCACGATCACCGAGGCGGAGGCCAAGGAGGGACTGGCCCTGCTCGACGAGGCGCTGACGGTCGCCGACCGGCACACCACGTCCGGATAGCGGACGGCACATTCGTATACCGATGTTCAACCGCTCTATTTCGGCCTCGCTGCCTGGCCTAAGGTGTCCGGAGTTCACCTAAGGAGACGGACCCCTATGCCAGGCAGCGGCGCTGTCACCCGCAACACACTTCGCCAGCAGATCGCGGACGCGCTGCGTGACGAGGTGCTCGCGGGACGCCTGCCGCCGGGGACCGAGTTCACGGTCAAGCAGATCGCCGAGCAGTACGAGGTCTCCGCGACCCCGGTCCGCGAGGCGCTGGTCGACCTCTCGGCGCAGGGGCTGCTGGAACTGGTCCAGCACCGCGGCTTCCGGGTGCGGATCTTCTCCGTGGACGACTTCCGGGGAATGATCGAGGCCCGCGCGCTGGTCGTGGACGGGATCTTCCGCCGGCTCGCCGAGCGGGGCACCGCCGTGGGCTCCGGAGAGCTGCTGGTGTCGGTCCGGCGCCGGGCCGAGGAGGCGCGGCGGGCCGCCCAGAGCGGTTCGCTCGAAGTGCTGATCGGGTACGACCTGCGGTTCTGGCGGGAGCTGAGCGAGCTGGTCGGCAACACCTACATCTCCGAGTTCCTGCACCGCATCCGGGTGCAGTGCTGGGTCTTCGCCGTGCCCCACCTCCAGCGGGATCCGCAGCGGCTGCGGGCGGCGTTGTGGGACCGGCACAGCGAACTGGTGGACGCGGTGACGCTCGCCGATGCGGATGCGGTACGGAGCATCGTGCAGGGGTACAACCAGCACGGGCTGGACTGGGCCGCCGGGCTGTAGGGGAACGGGTTTCGCGGAGGGTTCCGCGGCGGGTTCCGCGGAGATCGCCCGACGGGTTCCGCGGCGGGCGCCCACGGCGGGGCCTGCCGGTACGGGTTCTGCGCACCCCTTCGCGGAGCGTGTCCGGAGCACTACGCTGGCCGGATCGGCGCCAACGACTGATCGGAGCCCGCGTGGCCTGTGACCTGTGGCTGGTCCCCCTTGTCGACGTGCTGTGCCACAGCCCCGACAACCCCTTCGCGGAAGAGATCGCCGCGTACGACAAGGCGCTCGGCGAGGCCGGGCTGCCCTCCGTGCCCGTGTTCGCCTACATGCCGGGCCTGAGCGGGGACGTGGCCCCGGTCGCCGGCTTCGACTACGACGCCCTGCACTTCCTGCGGCGGGCGTACCTGCTCCACATCTGCGGGCTGCCGGTGACGCCGGTGGACGAGCTGGGCGGGGACTACGAGCAGCTGCTGGAGATGTTCGAGCCGACCGCGCAGCAGTCGCACCTGGTGTGGCACTACGACCATGCCGGGGCGTACGTCCCGGTGGACTTCGCGACTCCGTTGGCGAACGAGGAGCTGTTGGCCGGCGGGGGGCCGCTGGGGTCCGCGCAGGGGTTGCTGCGGGAGCTGTCGGTGGTGGCGCCGGCGATCGGGATAGATCCCGGGAATCCGCCTGCCGCGCCGGCGCCGCCGGGGAGGCCGACGTCGTTGGAGGAGCCGGCGGGGCCGGTTCCGTACGACGACAGTCCGTTCGCGCGGGAGCGGCACGTGTGGTTGGGGCTGCACGCGGCGGCCACGCGGAGTCTGGGGCAGGGGTCGATGATCATCTTCAGCTGAGGGGGCCGCCGGGGGTGGGGGCGGGTGGGCCGCTGCGCGGAGCCGCTCCCCGCCCCGCCCTTTCTCCGTTTCCCGGGCTCCGCCGCGGAGCCCGCGCCTCAAGCGCCGGCGGGGCTGGAAGGTCGGGCTCCGCCCCGGACCCGGCCTCAAGCGCCGGCCGGGCTCACGGATCGGGGCTCCGCCCCGCACCCCGCGCCTCAAGCGCCGGCGGGGCTGGAAGACCCCGGCCGCCCCCACCCCAAGCACGGCGGGGCCGGACGCGCGTCGGCGGGGCTGGAGCGTGGAGCCCCGTCGGGGTTCAGCGGGGCTGTTCCGGGGGGCGTTGGCGGGGCATGTTGGGGCGGGTGCCCGGGGGGAGGGGGAAGCGGGCCGGGGGGACGTACGCGTCCGAGCGGGCTCCGTTGGCGCCCAGGGACTGCATGACCAGCGGGGCGGGGCCGGAGCTGAATTCCACCATCCACTCCGCGGTCTCGGAGCGCACCAGCTCCGTCACGTCCTCCGAGAAGCGCCGCAGCACCGTCAGGCACCGCTCGGCGGCCTCGCTGGCCGTGCCCTCCGTCGGCCCGAGCACCTCCCGTACGTTCTCCGAGGCCCAGTCGAACTGCAGGGTCTGCAGGCGGCGCTGCACCGCCTGCGCCGTGGCCACGTCCCGCATCCAGCCCGAGGTCAGGCCGAAGAACCGGTCGCAGGCCAGGCAGGACGCCGCCAGCAGCAGCGACAGGAACCCGTACGCCGACGCGCCCCGCGCCGAGCCCGTCAGCTCCAGCAGCGGCAGCGCGGCGCCCGTGACGGCGCCCAGGGCGGCCCCGACCCGCAGTACGCGCGCTCCGCGGCGCTTCCACGCCCGGTCGGACAGGTACCACTCGGCGGTGCGCAGCGCATCGGCCTCGACGCGGCGGTAGAGCTCGTCGAGCCGCTCGGCAGGCTCGCCCCAGTCCCCGAGGGGGAACGGCCGCCCGGTCAGATCGCCCGCCGCCATCGGTCCGCTGCCCTCCTCCCGGGGTTCCCGGGGATCCCGGGGTGGCCCCTCGGGCTGCATCTCCGGCTGGCTCACCCGGCACTCCCTCTGCCTGCGCTGACGTGTGGTGGTGCGCGTGTGCGCAATGATGCGCATGCTCTTCCTACCTTCGAATGGTGCGCGATGGGCAACGAATCCCGGGATTTCCGCCCGCAAGGAGGTCTCCATCAGGTACGCGCACGTCGCGTCTCTCACTCGAAAGAGTTGGTCCTCTCGGCGTAGGGCGCAGCGCCCGGGGAGCACGTAGGCTCGGATTGACCGAGCTGCCCCAGGCTTGGACCGATGCTACGGAGTGAGTGACCTGTGATTCCCGGTGGTGGCCAGCCCAACATGCAGCAGCTGCTCCAGCAGGCCCAGAAGATGCAGCAGGACCTCGCCGCGGCCCAGGAAGAGCTGGCCAGGACCGAGGTCGAGGGCCAGGCAGGCGGCGGCCTCGTCAAGGCGACCGTCACCGGCTCCGGTGAGCTGCGCGCCCTGGTGATCGACCCGAAGGCCGTGGACCCCGAGGACACCGAGACGCTCGCCGACCTGGTGGTCGCGGCCGTCCAGGCGGCCAACGAGAACGCCCAGGCGCTCCAGCAGCAGAAGCTGGGCCCGCTGGCCCAGGGGCTGGGCGGCGGCAGCGGCATCCCCGGCCTCCCCTTCTAGCCATCCCACCCGCACACGAACGAAAGAAGGCAGTCCGTTGTACGAAGGCGTGGTCCAGGACCTCATCGACGAACTGGGCAGGCTGCCCGGCGTCGGGCCCAAGAGCGCGCAGCGGATCGCCTTCCACATCCTGCAGGCCGAGCCCACCGACGTCCGCCGCCTCGCGCACGCGCTGCTGGAGGTCAAGCAGAAGGTCCGGTTCTGCGCGGTGTGCGGGAACGTGGCGCAGGAGGAGCGGTGCGGCATCTGCCGTGATCCGCGCCGCGACACCACGGTGATCTGTGTCGTCGAGGAGCCGAAGGACGTCGTCGCGATCGAGCGGACCCGCGAGTTCCGGGGCAAGTACCACGTCCTCGGCGGCGCGATCAGCCCGATCGAGGGCGTCGGCCCCGATGACCTGCGGATCCGCGAGCTGCTGGCGCGCCTCGCGGACGGCGAGGTGACCGAGCTGATCCTGGCCACCGACCCGAACCTGGAGGGCGAGGCGACCGCCACCTACCTCGCCCGCATGATCAAGCCCATGGGCCTGAAGGTCACCCGCCTGGCCAGCGGGCTCCCCGTCGGGGGAGATCTGGAGTACGCGGACGAGGTCACGCTCGGGCGGGCCTTTGAAGGAAGGCGACTTCTCGATGTCTGACGCAACGCTGCACGCCATCGGCCAGGATCCGGACGATTTCGCCGCCTCGATCGCCGACCAGATCGAGTCGTTCATCGTCGCGGTCACCGAGGTCGCCAAGGGAGAGGACCCGGACAGCGCCGTTCCCTTCCTCCTCCTGGAGGTCTCCCAGCTGCTGCTGGCGGGCGGCCGGCTGGGGGCGTACCAGGACGTGCTGCCCGAAGAGCGCTACGAGCCCGACCTCGGCCCGGAGCCGGACGTGGACGACCTGCGCGAGCGGTTCGCGATCATGCTGGAGCCGGTCGACGTCTACTCCGAGGTCTTCGACCCGTACGAGCCCCGCAAGGCGCCGGTCCCGCACCGGATCTCCGACGACCTGGCAGAGGTGGTCGCCGACCTGCGGCACGGGCTCATCCACCACCAGGCGGGCCGGATCACCGAGGCCCTGTGGTGGTGGCAGTTCTCGTACTTCACCAACTGGGGCCCGACGGCCTCGGCCACGCTGCGCGCGCTCCAGTCGCTGATCGCGCACGTGCGCCTGGATCAGCCGCTGGCCGCCCTGGACGGCCTGGACACGGACGAGGACCTCACGGAGGACGACCTCGCGGAGCAGGCCGGAGAGGTCATGGCCCAGGAGCTCGGCGGCCTCGGCCGCACCTGACCGTCCCCGCACGCCGGTGGGCCGGCAGGCCGGCACATCGGTGTCCGGGGGCGGGAACCCATCCTTTGGTCTTCACGTCTCATGATGTGGTACGAAGCGGTCGGATCCCGGTCGCTCGTTAGACTGCACCAGCAAATGAGACGGACTAGCGAGGAGCGCACGTGGGCCTTGTCGTGCAGAAGTACGGAGGCTCCTCCGTAGCCGATGCCGAGGGCATCAAGCGCGTCGCCAAGCGGATCGTGGATGCCAAGAAGAACGGCCACCAGGTGGTCGTCGTGGTTTCCGCGATGGGCGACACGACGGACGAGCTGATCGATCTCGCCGAGCAGGTTTCTCCCATGCCTGCCGGACGCGAATTCGACATGCTGCTGACCGCCGGAGAGCGGATCTCCATGGCCCTGCTGGCCATGGCGATCAAAAACCTGGGCCACGAGGCCCAGTCGTTCACCGGTAGCCAGGCAGGCGTGATCACCGACTCGGTCCACAACAAAGCGCGCATCATCGATGTCACGCCGGGCCGTATCCGCACCGCGCTGGACGAGGGCAACATCGCCATCGTCGCCGGTTTCCAGGGCGTGTCCGCCGACTCCAAGGACATCACCACCCTCGGCCGCGGCGGCTCGGACACCACCGCCGTCGCGCTCGCCGCGGCGCTGGACGCCGAGGTCTGCGAGATCTACACCGACGTGGACGGCGTGTTCACCGCTGACCCGCGCGTGGTGAAGAAGGCCCGGAAGATCGACTGGATCTCCTCCGAGGACATGCTGGAGCTCGCCGCCTCCGGTTCCAAGGTGCTGCTGCACCGCTGCGTCGAGTACGCACGCCGATACAACATCCCGATCCACGTCCGCTCGTCCTTCTCGGGACTGCCGGGCACGTGGGTCAGCAACGAGAATCCGCAAGGGGACGAGCAGGTGGAGCACGCCATCATCTCCGGAGTCGCTCACGACGTCTCCGAAGCCAAGATCACGGTCGTCGGCGTTCCGGACAAGCCGGGCGAGGCCGCGGCGATCTTCCGCGCGATCGCGGACGCCGAGATCAACATCGACATGATCGTGCAGAACGTGTCGGCGGCCTCGACGGGTCTCACCGACATCTCGTTCACGCTGCCCAAGACCGAGGGCCACAAGGCCATCGACGCGCTGGAGAAGGCGAAGGCCCAGATCGGCTTCGACTCCCTGCGCTACGACGACCAGATCGGCAAGATCTCCCTGGTCGGCGCGGGCATGAAGACCAACCCGGGCGTCACCGCCTCCTTCTTCCAGGCGCTGTCCGACGCGGGCGTCAACATCGAGCTGATCTCCACGTCCGAGATCCGCATCTCGGTCGTGACGCGCCAGGACGACGTCAACGAGGCCGTCCGCGCCGTGCACACGGCCTTCGGCCTCGACTCCGACAGCGACGAGGCCGTCGTCTACGGAGGCACCGGACGATGACCGGCGCCCGGTCCTCCGCCCCGGCGCTCGCCGTGGTCGGGGCGACCGGAGCGGTCGGCACCGTACTGCTCCAGATGGTGTCCCAGCGGGCCGACGTCTGGGGCGACATCCGCCTGATCGCCTCCGCGCGCTCGGCCGGCCGCATGCTGGCCGTCCGCGGGGAGGCGATCGAGGTGCTCGCCCTCACCGAGGACGCCTTCGACGGCCTCGGTCCGGGCGACGTCGCACTCTTCCTGACCCCGGCCGAGGTCTCGGCCCGGTGGGCCCCCGTCGTCACCGCACGCGGCGCCGTCGTCGTCGACCAGTCCGCCGCCTTCCGCGAGGACCCCGAGGTCCCCCTGGTGGTGCCCGAGGTCAACGCGCACGCCGTGCGGACCCGGCCCCGCGGGATCGTCGCCACCCCGGACTGCGTCACCGCCACCATGATCGCGGCCCTGGGCGCGCTGCACGCCGAGTACTCCCTCGGCGAGCTGGCCGTCTCCTCGTACCAGGCCGCGAGCGCCGCCGGCCGGGCCGGCTCCGAGGCGCTGCGCCGCCAGCTGGCGCTGGTCGCCGGGACCACGCTCGGCGAGCAGACCGGAGACGTACGCCGGGCCGTGGGCGAGGACACCGGCCCTTTCGCGGCTCCGCTCGCCCTCAACGTCGTGCCCTGGTCCGGGGAGCTGCGCGAGGACGGCTGGTCCTCGCACGAGCTGGCGGTACGCAGCGAGACGCGCCGCATCCTGGACCTGCCGGCGCTGCCGATCGCCGTGACCTGCGTGCAGGTCCCCGTGATGACGGGGCATTCCCTGACGGTCCGGGCCCGGTTCGAGAACGAGGTGGACGCCGCGCACGCCCGTCAGACCCTGGACGCCGCGCCCGGTGTGGTCCTCGTCGACGACCCGGCGGCGGGCGAGTTCCCGACCCCGGCGGACGCCGCGGGAACGGATCCGGCCTGGGTGGGGCGGGTGCGGGTCTCGCTCGACGACCGGCGTGCGCTGGAGTTCTTCGTGTGCGCCGACAATCTCCGCAAGGGCGCCGCCCTGAATGCCACTCAGATCGCGGAACTGATCGCAGGTGAATCTGCGTAATTCGCTTTGTAGGATCGGTGCTGATCCCTTGATCAAGGTGATGGCCCGACTGCCGTCTCGATAGACGGGGCAATCGGGAAGAGCGGGTACGCATGAGGGCAATGGGGATGTTGCTGTGGCGGCTGCCTCGCGCGTACAACCCTGACGGGGGGACGCGTGTCCTACAGGCGTGGCAGAGGCACTGCTGGAACCGGCCGTCCTACCGGCGCGCATCGGGGTCATCCCGTCGCCCCGGGGCTCCCGCGTGTCCGGCGGCGGTCTCCCCGTGATCATTCCCGTCCCGCCGGCCGGGCCCTCCGAGGTGCCCGTACGGGCCGCCGTACCGACCTGGGGCGGCCGCGTGCCCGCGCCGCGCGACAGCGCTGAGACGGGCGGCGGCACGAGCCCCACGAGCGAGGCCGCGACCGGGCCAGTGCCCGGGGCCACGGCCGGGACCGAGGCCGTCACCGAGCAGGTCCCGGTGGTGGCGGGCACCACCGTCGACCACCTCACGGAGACCTACCAGGCCCACTACCGCTCGCTCCTGGGCCTCGCCGCGCTGCTCCTGGACGACACCGCCTCCTGCGAGGACGTGGTCCAGGAGGCGTTCATCCGCGTGCACTCGGCCCGCAACCGGGTCCGTGACCGCGACAAGACGCTGGCGTACCTGCGCCAGACCGTCGTGAACCTCTCCCGGTCCGCCCTGCGCCGGCGCATCCTCGGTCTCAAGCTGCTCTCGAAGCCGATGCCGAACATGGCGAGCGCCGAGGAAGGCGCGTACGACCAGCTGGAGCGGGACGATCTGATCAAGGCGATGCGCGGACTGCAGCGCCGCCAGCGAGAGGTGCTCGTGCTGCGGTACTTCGCGGACATGACGGAAGCCCAGGTGGCCGAGACGCTCGGGGTGTCGCTCGGCTCGGTGAAGGCGTACGGATCGCGGGGGATTGCCGCGCTGCGGGTGGCGATGGAGGCTGCGCAGTCATGATGGACGACCACACCGCGCCCGGCGGCGCGAGCGACGAAGAGGCGCTGCGGGGCCTGCTGCACGGGGCCGTCGAGGGCTTGCAGCCCGCCGAGGGCGCGCTGGAGCGGCTGCGCTACGCCGTCCCCGCCCGGCGGACCCTCAAGCGGCAGGCCTTCATCGGCGCCGCGGCCGTCGCCCTGCTCGCCGGGACGGCCATCCCGGCGACCCTGCACCTGGCGGCCGACGAGACCGCCACCACCGAGCACTCGACGATGGCCGGACACGGGGCCGAGTCGGGCGAGAAGCCGGGCTCCGCACACTCCGACCCGCACCTGAACGGGTCCGGGAGCCAGCCCAGGGCCACGCGTTCCGGCGGCGGCGTGCCCGACGCGGGCGGCGCCACCGGCCAGCCCGACCCCACGGCCTCCGGTTCTCCGGCAGGCGGTGTGACGGCAGGACCGTCCAGCCGCGGCACCGATCCCGGCACGCTCGTGGGCGCCGGCAACGGCCCGCAGCCGCCGGCGGCCGCACCGGCCGTGCCCGGGTGCGGCGCCGAGCAGCTGGGGGTGGTGGGTGCGGCCCGTGCCCCCGAGGCCGACGGCAAGATCTACGGCAGTTTCAAGGTCACCAACGTCTCGGCGCAGGGCTGCACCGTCACCGGCCCGGACACGGTGACGGCGGCCGCCGCGGCCGGTGCCCCGACCGGCCCGGGCTCCGCGGTCGCCGTGGTCGGCCACACGGCGGGGGACCCGGCGAGCGGGCTGCTGCCCGATCCGTCGGCGGAGGCGCCGGTGCTGGTGCTCCCGCCGAACTCGGCGTACGAGGTCCGCTTCGCCTGGGTGCCGTCGGCGGAGCCGTGCGCCGCGGCGAGCCCGGACGCGGGAGCGACGCCGCCGCAGGGCCAGTCCGCCGACACGCCGGTCGCCGATCCGGAGACGGGGACCACGCCCCCGCAGGCTCCGGGCGTGGCCGTGTCCCACACCCCGCCGACGGGCGCCCCGGTCACGCGGACGACGATTCCCGAGGCCTGCGGGGGGACGGTGTACCGCACGGGAGCGATCCCGGTGGACGCGCCGAAGCCGTAGCGAGCGGACAGCGGACGGCGGACAGCAGACGGCGGACAGCGCAGAGCGAATCGCGAAGAGCGGAAGCGAGAGGGAGCCGCGGCCCGATCCGAAGGACAGGCTCCCCGACCGCCGGGCCGTGGCTCCCGACCGCTACGCCGACGCGGCCCGGACCGTTTCGGCCGGTACCAGGCCCGCCTCCGCGTCGCGCAGGGTCTCCACCTCGCGGCGGTAGAGGCGGAACCACATGAAGAGCACGAAGGCGACGAAGACGAACCACTCGCCGGTGTAGCCGAGGTTCTGGAAGGCCTTCAGGTCCAGCCCGGTGTTGTTCGGGGCCGCGGCGGGCACCGGGGTCATGCCGTCCGACGGGGTCAGCACGGTCAGCCAGGCGTCGTACAGGTCGTACGGGACGATGTTGACCAGCGAGGCCGCCCCGATCACGCCGAGCTGGCCGGCCGGCAGGCCGCCCTGGGCGTGGACCCCTTTGGTACCGGAGTTCTCGGAGGCCTGGAGCGCGCCGGTGACCTCGACGCGGCCCGCCGGCGCGGCCGGCGCCTTCGCCGGATCGGCCGTCCCCGGCAGCCAGCCCCGGACGACCGGGACGGCCTTGCCGGAGTCGGTCTTCAGCAGGGTCAGCACGTAGAAGCCGGTCGCGCCGTCCAGCCGGCGCTCGGGGACCAGCAGCTGGTCGCCGTACTCCCCGGACGCAGAGGCCAGCCGCCCGGAGGTCTTCTTGTCCACCGGGAGCAGCGAGTCCAGGGGGGCGGCCGTCTGGTCGGCCGGGCGCTCGGAGGTCGCCTCGCGGTGGCTGTCGACGCGGTCCTCGAACCGGCCGAGCTGCCAGGACCCCATGAACAGGCAGAAGGGGACGGCGAGCGCGACGAAGACGTTGATCCCCCACCAGCGCGGGGTCAGGAGAAACCGGTGCACCCCACCACCGTACGGGGGGTGCACCGGACCGGGTTTAGCGGGGCAGGTGCTTCTGCGCGAATTCCAGCTCCATCCGGACCTGCTTGATCCGCTCCTCCACGACCAGCGAGCCGTGCCCGGCGTCGTAGCGGTACACCTCGTGCACCGCGCCGCGCGCCGCCAGCCGGTCGACGTAGTTGTCAATCTGCCGGATCGGGCAGCGCGGGTCGTTGACGCCCGCAGCGATGTGGACGGGAGCCTTCACCGCGTCGACGTACGTCAGCGGCGAGGAGACCTCGAAGCGGTCCGGGACCTCCTCCGGCGTGCCGCCGAAGAGCGTGCGGTCCAGGGACTTCAGCGCCTCCATCTCGTCGTGGTAGGCGGTCACGTAGTCCGCCACCGGTACGGCGGCCAGCCCGACCGCCCAGTCGTCGGGCCGCATGCCGAGGCCCAGCAGCGTCAGGTACCCGCCCCAGGACCCGCCCGACAGCACCATCCGCGCCGGGTCCGCGAGGCCGGAGTCGACGGCCCACTCCCGGACCGCCGTGATGTCCTCCAGCTCGATCAGGCCGACCCGGTGCTTGAGGGCGTCGGTCCACGCGCGGCCGTAGCCGGTCGAGCCGCGGTAGTTGACCCGGACGACGGCGAAGCCGTGGTCCAGCCAGGCCGCCGGGGTCGCCGCGAAGGCGTCGGAGTCGTGCCAGGTGGGTCCGCCGTGGATCTCGAAGACCGTCGGGAAGGGGCCGTCGCCGTGCCCGGCCGGCCGCTGCGCGAGCGCGTGGATGCGCCCGCCGGGGCCCTCCACCCACACGTCCTGCACCGGCTGCGAACCGGGCGCCCGGAAGCCGGGCGGGTCCAGGACGGTCGCGCCCGAGGTGGACCGCACGACCGAGGGCTCGGCCGCCGTGGACCACTGGTACTCCACCGTCCCGTCGGGGCGGGCCGTCGCGCCCGACACCGTCCCCGGGGGCGTGTCCACGCGTACGAGCTCCCGCGCGGCCAGGTCGTAGCGCCACAGCTCGCTGCGCGCCTCGAAGTCGTGCACGATCAGCAGGGCGGAGCCGTCCGGATACCACTCGGCGCTGACGTCGCCCGGCAGGTCGATTGCGAGCTCCTCCTCGGCCCCGTCGGCCACGTCCCACACCATCGGCTCCCAGCGGCCGCGCCGCTGGTGGCCGACCAGCAGCCGGGTGTCGCCCGCGGCCGGTGCGAAGCCGAGTACCTCCAGGCCCAGCTCCTCGGCGCCGCCCCGCGAGTCGTCCAGCTCGGCGACGGTGGCGCCGTCGAGGGTGACCACGCGCAGCGCGGAGTGCATGGCGTCACCGTGCTCCGTGTGCTCGATGGCGACCAGGGTCCCGTCGCGGGACAGGTCGCCGACGCCGGCGGACTCCCGGTGCCGGTAGATCACGGTGGGCTCGGTGCCGTCCGGCCGCACCACGTGGATGGTCGTGCCGTCCTCGTCGGTGGAGCGGCCCACGACGGCCGTGCCGTCGCGGCCGATGGCCAGCCCGGCGGGGTAGGAGGGCTCCAGCCCGGGGGTGGCCGGCTCGTCGGGGCCGCCCGCGAAGGGCTGGCGCACCCAGGTGCCGAACTCGTCGCCGTCGGTGTCGGAGAACCACCAGATCCACTCTCCGTCGGGGGAGAGGGTGCCGTCGGTGGTGCCGTTGGGGCGGTCGGTGGCCTGCCGCTGGACGCCGGTGGCGCGGTCCCAGGCGTAGAGCTCGAAGGTCCCGGTCGCGTTGGAGACGAAGAGCGAACGGTCCGGAGCGTCCTCGGCCCACTCGGGCAGCCCGACGCGCGACGCCCGGAACCGCTGCTCCCACGCGGGCATCTCGGAAGCGGGGGCTGCGCCGACGGGGGTCTCCCCGCGGGTCTCCGCGGGGGTCTGGCCGGGGTCTTCGCCCGTGGTCTCGCCGGTGGTCAGATCGGTGTCGCTGGTCATGCCCCCCATTCTTGCCGCACCCCGCGCGGGGATGCCGACTGCTCCGTACGGGCGCACGGTGGAACCCGTACGCGTGTTCCACCGTGTTCCGTGTTCCGTGTTCCGAAGAGGAGTGATCACGGCCAAGAAGGCGCGCGCGGCTGAGTCCGGCAACCGGTCACGTCCGCGCCCTCCCGCGAGGTCGCGGGCCGCGTGCGTACGCTGACCGCATGCGGATGATCGTCCGGGGTGCCCGGCTGCTGCACGCCCACGGCCCGTCCGGTGCGCCGGGCGGGGCACCGGCCGACGCGCTGCCCGATGCGCTGCCCGATGCGCTGCGCCACGCGTTGTACGACGTGGAGGTCGGCGAGGACGGGCGGATCGCGCGGGTGGTCCCGTACGACGACCAGAAGGAGCCGCCCGCCACCGGGACCCTCATCGAGGCCCACGGCTCGCTGCTCACCGCTCCCTTCGTCGAGCCGCACATCCACCTCGACACGGCCCTGACGGCCGGCGAGCCGCGCCCCAACGCCTCCGGCACCCTCTGGGAGGGCATCGCCTGCTGGAGCGAGCGCAAGCGGACCCTGACCCGCGAGGACGTCGTTTCGCGGGCCACCGAGGTGCTGCGCTGGCAGGCGGCGCAGGGCGTGCTGCACGTGCGGACCCACTGCGACGTGACCGACCCGGCGCTCACCGCGCTCGACGCGCTGCTGGAGGTGCGCGACCGGGTCCGGGACGTCATGACCCTGCAGATCGTGGCCTTCCCGCAGGAGGGGATCGTCTCCTTCCCGGACGGCGAGGCGCTGCTGCGCGAGGCCGTGGCGCGCGGAGCGGACGTCGTCGGCGCCATCCCGCACTTCGAGGACACCCGGGAGGACGGGGTCGCCTCGCTGGGCATCGCCTTCGCGCTCGCGGAGGCGAACGGCCTGCGCGTGGACGCGCACTGCGACGAGATCGACGACGAGCAGTCCCGCTTCGTGGAGGTGCTGGCCACCCTCGCGCTCCGCTCGGGCCTGCGCGAGCGCGCCACGGCCTCCCACACGACGGCCATGGGCTCCTACAATGGCGCCTACAGCTTCAAACTCCAGCGGCTGCTGTCGCGTTCGGGCATCAACCTGGTCGCCAACCCCTTCGCCAACCTCAACCTCCAGGGCCGCTTCGACGCCTATCCCAAGCGGCGCGGCCTGACCCAGGTCAAGGAGATGCTGGCGGCGGGGGTCAACGTGGCCTTCGGCCACGACGACGTCATGGACCCGTGGAACGCGCTCGGCACCGGCAACCCGCTGCAGACCGCCCTGGTCGGGCTGTATGCCGCCCAGCTCACCGGCGCGCACGAGATCCCGCTGGCCTTCTCGATGGTGACGGAGCGTGCGGCGCGGGTCCTGGGCCTGTCGGACGTGGAGTACGGCATCAGGGAGGGCGCCCCGGCCTCCTTCGTCCTGCTCCCGGCGCCGACGCCGCAGGAGGCCGTCCGCCGCCAGGTCAGGCCCCGGTACGTCGTCGCCCACGGCACGGTCCTGGCCCACACCCCGCCCGCCCCGACCCTGCTCTCCTGGCCGGGAGAACCCCCGTCGGACGTCGACTTCAGCCGGGCCTGACCGGTACGACACCCCCTAGGCTGGCGCCCCATGACATGGACTCTTGACACCGCAGCGGCCCGGGCAGCCTTCCTGATCGCCTCGGAGTACGCGGACGCCGATCTGCTCGCCCACTCGGTCCGCTCGTACGCCTTCGGCGCCGACCACGCGCAGCGGCACGGCCTGGAATACGACGCCGAGCTCTTCTACGTGTCGGCCCTCCTGCACGATCTTGGCCTGACGGCCCCGTTCGACAGCCACACCCTCCCCTTCGAGGAGGCGGGCGGCCATGTCGCGCGCGTCCTGACGGCGGGGCTGGGCTGGTCCACGGCCCGCCGTGACCGCGCCGCGGAGGTGATCGTCCTGCACATGAGGGACGACGTGACCGCGGACGAGGACGTGGAGAGCCACCTCCTCCAGGTCGGCACGAGCGCCGACGTGTCGGGACTGCGCCTGAGCGAATTCGACCCGGCTTTCACGGCGGGGCTGCTCGCCGCGCATCCGCGGGGCGGATTCGGCGCCGCCTTCCTCGCACTGGCCGAGGAGCAGGCGAAGCGCAAGCCCGACTGTGCGGCGGCGGCCTACGTCGCGGGCGGCGCGGCCCTGCGCATCGCGGCCAACCCGCTGGAAGCGGCCCGGTAGCCCCCGGCGGCCAGGAGTCCCGGCTGCCAGCAGTCCCCCGGCAGTCCCCGGCCGCCGGGAGCCAGGTCACAGGCCGCGCTCGACCATGCCGATCAGGTCCTGGCCGGCCTCGTGGGCCTGGGCTTCGGTGACTCCGCGCAGGGGGCCGTCGATCATCAGGACGGCCAGGCCGTGGACCGCCGACCAGGCGAGGAACTCCGCGCCCGCACGGCGCTCGGCGGGCAGCCGGCCCGTCTCCACGAGGCCGTCCAGGGCGGCGCCCAGGAGCTCGAAGGGGGTCAGCCCGCCCGTGCCGGCCGCGGTGGTGTCCGTGGCGTAGGCCATGTCGGCCGGGACGTGGAAGGCCGTGCGGAACAGGCCCGGCTCGGTCACGGCGAAGCGGAGGTAGCCGGTCCCCACGGCGCGGAAACGGGCCCGGGCGCGGGCCGCGGGATCGTCCCCGGCCTCGGCGACCAGCCGGTCGATCTCCTCCTCCATCGTGAGCGCCACCCGGGCCATGGCCGCCTGCGAGACCCCGTGCACCAGGGCCGCGCGGTCGGCGAAGTGCCGGTAGGCGGCGTTGGGGGAGACCCCGGCGCGCCGGGTGACCTCGCGCAGCGAGACGGCATCGGGCCCGCCCTCGCGGGCCAGCTCCAGCGCCGCGTCGAGCAGGGCGTTGCGCAGGTTGCCGTGCCGGTACGTGCTCCGCTTGGGCGGCGGCGGCGGCGCGGGCGGCTCGGAGCCGGGTGTCGTGGGGGGCATCTTTCGCTCCGCTCGATGTGGACAGTGTCTACTTACAGGCATAGCCTACGGGCAGACGCACGCCGTCAAGGCGACCGCCCTGGCCCCGCTGCCGGCGGAGTTCCTCGTGTGAGAACCGGGTTCGCGCGACCCCGTCGGATAGCGTTCCCGCATGTCGTGGGACGAGGACGGAACACCGCACCCGCTCGCACAGCGCCGCACCGGCCGCAGCGAACTGGAGCCGGACCGGCTGCCCGAGGTCCGGGAGCTGGAGGTGCTCGGCTGGGAGCCCGCGCCCGAGGAACTGCGCTGGGCCTTCCTCCCGTACGTCTGGCCCCCGGCGGCCCGTACCTGGATCCCCGACCGCTCCACGCACTGGGCGGTGGAGACCTCCCTGGACGGCCACGGCCACATCACCGGCGTCGAGGCCGCCCCGCTCCCCGAGGCGGACCTGCACGAGCTCGAGGGGGAGACCGGGACCGTCCTGGCCGGCCTCGGCCTGCCGCCCCGCCCCGAGGGCCGGCTGTGGCTGCTCCGCCCGGTCGGCCCCTTCCCCACCGTCGGTGAACTCCTCAGCCACCTCGTCGCGCTGGCCGCCGAGCGGGGAGTGGAAGCCGGGGCCACGGCCGAGTTCCTGGCCCTGGTCCGCGCCGAACTCGACGCCCTCGCCGGACGGGCGTGATCCGGCGATCGCGGCGCACCCGTACCGGATGACGGCAGGTGTCCGCGCGAGGAACGCGGCGCCAAGGCCTGGCCAAATCCCACCTGGTTGAGCAAGGATCACGTCCGCACCGCGCCACGCGCGTTCTTCCGGCACATCACGCCCTTCCCAGGAGGATGTTCATGCCTCGCCGTATACCCAGCGGCCTGATCGCCGCGGCCGCCGCCACCGCGGCACTCGCCATGGCCGCACCCGCCTCGGCATCCGCGTCCGCCCCGGCCGCCCCCCTCCCCCAGGGCCGCGTCTTCATGGTCAACCCCGTCCAGTCCACCGGTGACCAGACGCTGACCGACGCCAAGGACTCCGCCGGCGCCGTGCCGGCGTCCGCCTACGCCACGGCCGCGCTGCGCAACCTCGACGCGAGCGGCGGGCTGTCGGGGAAGTGGGCGCGCGTCCGGTCGGACACCGGCCCTTCCGCCAAGACCGCGGACGCCGCCTCCTACAACCGCCATGACGACCAGTTCGAGCAGGTCATGGCCTACTTCTGGGTCAACGAGGCGCAGGAGTACCTGCAGGGCCTGGGCTTCGGCAGCGAGCTGCGCGGGGCCAACGACCGGGTCCAGCCCGTGCGCATCAACCAGTGGGGCGCCGACAACTCCTTCTTCACCGACAAGAAGGACGAGATCCGCTTCGGCAAGGGCGGCGTCGACGACGCCGAGGACGCCGAGGTGGTCCTCCACGAGTACGGCCACGCGGTCCACGAGGCCCAGGTCCCCGGCTTCGGCACCTCCCCGGAGGCCGGCGCGATCGGCGAGGCCTTCGGCGACTACCTGGCCGTCGAGGTCGGCACGCACGCCGTCGCCCGCTACGGCTGGGTCCGCACGGCCGACGAGGCGTGCGTCGCCGACTGGGACTCGATCACCTACAGCGACGCCCCGCACTGCCTGCGCCGGATCGACGGGTCCAAGGTCTACGCGGACCGGATCGGCGAGGTCCACGCGGACGGCGAGATCTGGTCCCGCGCGCTCTTCGACATCCGGGGTGCGCTGGGTGCCAGGGCCGCCGACCGCGTCATCGTGAACGCGCAGTTCGGGTTCGCGCCCGACACCAGCTTCACGGACGCGGCGCTGAAGACGGTCGCGACCGCCGAGCGCATGTACGGCAAGGGCGCGGCGGACGCGGTGCGCGCCGCGTTCCGCGCCCGGCAGATCCCCGGCGTCTAAAGGCGGTTGGCGGACACCGGCCGGCCCCGGGGTGCAACTCGCCCCGGGGCCAAGCGGAATGTTCCGTTTTTGACCGTTGAGCGGACATCGGGATCCTCTTTCCGGACAACAGCTGGTCAAATTCTTGTTGCATACCTGTCAATCGGCCCCTCCTTCCTGGCACTCTCGCTGCCGCCCCCACGGCAACGAAGGAGACCGAGTGACCCACCACCTGTCCTCACCCCCCACCTCCCGCACCTCCCGCAGCCGGACCCGCGTGCTGCGCGCCGCCGCCCTCGTCGCCTCCGCGGCGATGACCGCGCTCGCCGTCCAGAGCGGCTCCGCCAACGCGGCCGCCGACCGCGAGGAAGGCGCGACCGCCCTGCGCCTGTCGACCGCCGCGCGCGCCCAGGCGATCGCCGCCGCGCAGACCGAAGCGGTCGGTACCGCGCGCGCCATCGGCCTCTCCGACCAGGAGCGCCTCGTGGCCCGCGACGTGATCAAGGACGCGGACGGCACGGTCCACACCCGCTACGAGCGCACCTACGCCGGCCTGCCCGTCCTCGGCGGCGACCTCGTCGTCCACCAGAAGAAGGACGGCAGCCGCAAGACCACCAAGGGCACCGAGGCCCGCATAGCCCCCGCCGCCGCCCGCTCCCTGCAGGCCGCCCCCGCCGGCGCCCGCCCGGTGGTCTGGGCCGCGACCGGCTCGCCGGTCTTCGCCTACGAGGCCGTCGTCACCGGCACCCAGCCCGACGGCACCCCCAGCGAGCGCCACGTCATCACGGACGCGGCCACCGGCGCCGAGCTCTGGGCGTACGAGGCCATCGAGACCGGCACCGGCACCAGCCAGTACTCCGGTCCGGTCACGCTCGGCACCACCCCGAGCGGATCGACGTACAACCTGACCGACGCGGGCCGCGGCGGCCACAAGACGTACGACCTGAACGGCGGCACCACCGGCACCGGCAGCCTGTTCACCGACGCCGACGACAAGTGGGGCGATGGACTGGCGACGAACCGGCAGACCGCCGCCGTCGACGCCGCCTACGGTGCGGCCGTCACCTGGGACTTCTACCAGGCCGAGCTCGGCCGCAACGGCATCGCCGGCGACGGCAAGGCCGCGTACTCCCGGGTCCACTACGGCAACGCGTACGTCAACGCCTTCTGGTCCGACCAGTGCTTCTGCATGACCTACGGCGACGGCGCGGGCAACCTCAAGCCGCTCACCTCCCTGGACGTCGCCGGCCACGAGATGAGCCACGGCCTGACCGCCGCCACGGCCAAGCTGAACTACAACCGCGAGTCCGGCGGCCTGAACGAGGCCACCAGCGACATCCTCGGCACCTCGGTGGAGTTCTTCGCGAACAACTCCTCCGACACCGGTGACTACCTCATCGGCGAGAAGATCGACATCCGCGGCAACGGCACCCCGCTGCGCTACATGGACAAGCCCAGCAAGGACGGCTCCTCGGCCGACTACTGGTCGAAGTCCGTCGGCCGTCTCGACGTCCACCACTCCTCGGGCGTCGCCAACCACTTCTTCTACCTGCTCGCCGAGGGCAGCGGCGCGAAGACCATCAACGGGGTGTCCTACGACTCCCCGACCTATGACGGCTCCACGGTCACCGGCATCGGCCGGACCAAGGCCTACAAGATCTGGTACAAGGCGCTGTCGACTTACATGACGTCGACCACCACCTACGCGGGGGCGCGCACCGCGACCCTCCAGGCGACGGCCGACCTGTACGGCACGTCGGGCACCGAATACCAGCAGGTGGCGGCGGCCTGGACGGCCGTCAACGTCAAGTGACGCACTGACAATCCCCGGTGCCGGGCCCCCCGACCCACCCGGCACCGGGCCACCGCAACGCCCGCCGTCCCGGGGCGGCAGAGTCCCCGATGGCCGGGGCGGCGGCCATGGACGAGATCATCAGGACCGCCCCGAAGGCATGGTCACCGATTGTCGCCCAGACGCAGAGAGAGCCGGTGCAGATTGCTCTGCACCGGCTCTCACCTGGTCTTACTCTGTCGGGGTGGCGGGATTTGAACCCACGACCTCTTCGTCCCGAACGATGTCCACCCAAGATCCCCACCAGCGGGGATGGCGTTTGACCTGGTCAGCGCGTCGGCCTGGGTTGGGCTGGCGCGGTCCGGAGGGGTCTCGGGGTGGTCGGCTTCCAGCTGGCTCCCAGCCGCCGATGCAGGCCGACCCGTGATCGCACGCCTGACCGTGCCAGCACTCGACAGGCGGCTTCAGATCACCGTCGAAGGCGCGTGCTTGCTCAGATAGCTCTTGAAGGTCTTCCTGATCTCCGCCTGGACGTAGCCCGCCTGCAGCGAATTGGGCACCACATCCCGCTCGAAGCCTCTTTTCCGGGCATCGAGGTAACGCACGATGCTCGACGATCCGGTATTGGAGATGAAGAGCTCGTTCTGGGTACGGATGTCAGCGCGCAGTCCCTCGAAGTTCCGCGCGAGCCCGATGCCGAGGTTGGAGACGTAGTACTTGCACTCGACGATGAGTACGGACTGACTGCCTCGGGGTGCGATGCCCTGTGCACGGCTCAGGGCGGCTTCCTCAGCTGGCAGTACCAAGACGTCGCACTCGTGCAGGACCCCCGACGCACCCGTCACATAGACACCGAGGTGAACTTCGAGGGCGGGCGCGCCGTCGAACTCGATCACGGCGTGGGTAAAGGGTTGGCTGTTGCCGTACAGATGGCCAGGCCCTGTTCGGAACACGAGACTGCTGGCCTTGGCCCCGTCGACGTCTTCGTAGGTGACGGTGGCGCCATGCCGACTCGCCGTCGCGACGATCAGCGAGAAGATGAACCCCTCGTATACGTCGTTCGGCTTGGATGCGGAGTCGTACGAGACCGTTCCTGCCGCCAGAAGGCTCTTGATCTCACCGATGAGGTGATTGACAGGGCTCAACTGCGCACCTCCCCGGTGACTTCATCCAGCAGACGACTGAGCCGTTCACGCTGCTCGACGGGCACCCGATCTGCCCGGATCTCCGTTCGGCTGCGACGAGACCGGGAGCTCTCGTCAGGTTCGAACGAGAGCTCCTCGGCGATACTGCGTCTGCCGGCGTCGCCCTCGGGCTCGGTCTGAAGCAACTTCAACGTCTCCAGTTCGATCTCAGGCAGCTCCACCAGCACCCGCCTCACAGCATCGAGGAGGAGCTGGACGCGCTCCTGATCTGTCATGGCTCGCGTGGCGATGACCAGCGTCCCCCGCTTGCGTGATGCCTCGAACTCGACGAACCCGAGCATGGATCGGTCCACGACCTCATATCGGGCCGCTGCCAAGGCCGGGCTGGCGTCGCGGGAGTCATCACCGCGGCGCTGCGCGCGCCGGCGGAGGATCTTCTCCTCCGGTACACCTGCTGCGATCGCGGCGTCGACATCGTCGAGCACCCAAGCCAAATCAGTGCCTTGCAGGGCTTCGCGGAGCTCCTGCTCGGTATGGCGAAGTTCGAACTGGTTCATGTCCCCCCTTGAGAGTGGCGGTCTGATGCATGCAGGTCACGTCAGTGCGCGGCTCCCACCGACAAGGTCGACGGGAGCCAACAGGCCAGCTGAAGGCGGGCCAACGCGCGAGGCCACCCGTACCCGCATCGAACTCGCCATCACCGAGCTGGGCTTCGTACGAGGCGGCGCACCCACGGAACACGCCGCCCACTGGCGATGCAACGGCTTCGCCACCTGGCTCTTCCACCCGGCGACGACGGGCTGGTTCCCGAAGAAGGCTCCGCAGGAGCCCCGTCCCGTTCCACTCCTCGGCGACCCGTTCCCGGGCATACCGGTCCGAGGTCGGAACGCCCAGGGTCGCGCCTACCCCTGCTGGACGGCCATCGTCAGCAGCCTGACCCCGCACGGCCTGCGCCGCTCCCACCGCGCCCACACGGAGGATCTTGGCACGAAGAAGGTCCTCATGGACTAACGCATGGGGCACCTCGACGGCTCGGTCTCCGCCCGCTATGCCCACGTCACCCCAGGCAGGCGACGACGGCTGACGGCCGGCCTCACCCAGCAGTGGGAGGCAGCCATCGTCGCGCGCCTCGCGATGAGCCCCAGCTCGCCGGTCCGCGCGCTCGACACCCTGCTGCGAGCACGCACGGCGTTGGGTTAGGTGCGCGCAAGGCGCCACTTCGCGGGTGTTCCTGCTACTGCGAGAGACCGAACTGTGCCCAACAGGCGCTCTTACCCCTGCGCAGTGCCTCACCCACGCTGGTGGTCGGTGACAGGGGGAGGGAACGGGCAGCTCGTAAGCGGAAGCGTCGGTCCGTCCGGCGCAAGCGCCGAGACGACCGGCTCACGCCGGGAGCCGTCGGCGGTATCGAGGTGCTGGAGGGTGCTCGCGTCGGCCTGGGCGGTGATCTGGCCCTACCTCGTCGGGACGCTTGTCATCGCGACCGCGGCAGGTGGGCCTGGTGGCTGTGGAAGACGGACAGGCTTATCCGCACCGGTGACCGGACACTCGCGACGACTGCGCGGATGTGCGCGGACGGCTGCCCGACGGCCGGAGCATGGTGATCCAGCGCAAGGGTTGTGGGGGAAAGAGAAGAGTTCCCATGGGCTCGCACATATCCCGTTGCGGCGCAAACTGGCTCAGATTCCGTTCCAGCCGCACCGCAGCCAGTCCTTCGGTGAAGAGCACCCCGCGTTTCAACTCGGCCCACGCCTTTCCTCCGAACGACCCGACTTCTCTGCCGTCAAATTGACAGCTGCTGTCGGGTATTGCTGAAGCTGGAAGACTGGCTGTCGGCGGCGGACTGGGTAAGCTCATCAATTGGGCTGTCCTGCCATTCTTCAAGCTGTTTCGCCAGGGCAGATGCGGAGTCATTGTCGCATGACAGGACAACGGAGAATTTCGTGAGCGTTACGCCTTCAGGTCTCTTGGTGTAGGACCATCGCTGACCAGCGCGCCACAGGCATCCGAAGAATGTTTTGCGGGCATCGCCGTCCTCGGAAAGGACACTCTCAGTGGATTCGATGACCAGGATGTGATTGTCCGCCGAAAGCCAATTAAGGTCGCGCACGCAGTCATAGAAGGCGTTCCAGTTCCATCCAAAATAATCAGGGAACTTTAGCACTTCCGAGAAGTGGTGGAACACCGACACCTCGTGGGGCATTTCCTGACCGTTGAGACGCGCCACGTACGCGCTGCCTGACGCGGGCAGGAGCTCATCGAGAGGTACGCTGCCGCCTGGCGTGATGACATGCATCCACGGGGCAATAGGAATTGCCGACGCCTGTTCCTTCATCGCTCCACCCATCTGGGACTTCTGCCCACAATGTACGTGTGATTAGTGAGTCGGAGTGCTTGCCCGAGGGTTCGTGGGTGGGAAGTTGGTAGCCGCCGTTCTTGCCACTGCTGTCGAACGTCTCAGTTCACCACTTCGGCCTAGGGAAGCCTGGCTCACCCCCAACCGAAGTTGTACTTCTCCATGTCTCGGAGGACTTCCATGGACTCCGCGGGATGGAGTTAGGTACTCATCCCTCTTCAATGTTGCCGACGTTCCCCAGCGTTCCTCCGGGACTGAAGGCCGGGCAGCCTGCCAGCACTGGGGTCGACTCACGTGTGCTGATTGGGGACAAAATTAAAGGAGGTTTTCAGCAGAGCAGGGTTCGGTCCGAGACTGTAACCTTGGGGAGCACTTGAATTTCTATGTTCCCGACGGTGTCGCTGGTGCTGAAATCCACAGTCACCTTCGACGATTCGGGCCCATCGATAATGCGGAGGAGTGTTGCACCTTCTCGAAAGATGGTGAAGCTTGAGTCTCCCTGTTCGGGGTGCCAAGTGACTGCGACAGACCTACCGGTCGCATCGTACGAGAGCTCTAGTTTCCCGTCGACTACTTCAGTGAAGTCGACTGTGCATTGACCGTCTCCCGTAATGACGGGCTCCACTCCAAATGTATTGACGAACTCTTGCAACTCTGGTGTTGCGAATGCTCCCACAATCCGCCCCTTCCGCGGTTGAGACTCAGGGGTTGAGGTCGATGCCCCGTTTCCCCTGCACTTTCGAATCTCATCCTCGCCCCGACCTCCGGAAGTCGTGGTGCGCTCGGCCAGCGTGTCGAGGTCGAACCGGTTCACCAGGGTGGCGTAGCTGATCGCCTGGAGGTGGACGTCGCGGTCGGCGATACCCCGCTCCAGCTCGACCACCACGAGGCGCCCGGTGGCATCCAGGCCCAGGACGTCCAAGCGGTCACGCGTCGGCACCCCGTCCGTGTCGGCCCACCCATCGAACTCGGAGGTGATCACGAGCACCGATTCGCCGAGGACCAGAGGATGCGCGATTACCCACTCCTGGAGGTGCTGCCGTTCGAGAGGTCTTCCGCTGCCAGCGTGGTCGGTGGGACCGGCGTGGCCGAGCCCCCGTCGACAGTGAAGAGATGATCCACGCTGTCCCCTGCCGATGCGTCAGCCAGGCGCTCTGACGTCGGCCGCCCCGAGCCTACGTGCGGGTCGCTCCCCGGGTCAGTTCGTTCCGGTAGATCGCGGAAGGGTTCGGGAGCCGTCGGGGAGCCGATTCCGAAGTCGGCTCCCCGACGGCTCCCAAGACAGGGGCGAACGCCAAACAGGGGCCTGATCCGCGATGCGGATCAGGCCCCTGACCTGGTCTTACTCTGTCGGGGTGGCGGGATTTGAACCCACGACCTCTTCGTCCCGAACGAAGCGCGCTGCCAAGCTGCGCTACACCCCGATCGTCACCCTTGCAGCGCTTGCTGCCCTGGCGACATCGATTACTTTAGCGGACCCTCGGCCGGAGACGAAATCCGGTTTTCACGGAGGGGCGTGCGGCGGGGGCGGGGCGCCGGGCGGTAGCGGTCCGCCGCGACCGGGGCCAGGCCGAGGGCGGAGAAGAGTGGGCCCGGGCCGCGGCCCGGATCAGGGCACGAAGGCCGCCGGGACGGTGCGACGGGACGGTGCGACGCCGACGGTGCGACGGGGCGTGATCATCCCGTCGGCGTACCTACGCCTGCGTCTTCGGCGTCAGAGTCAGGAGGGTCGCTTCCGGCGGGCACGCGAAGCGGACCGGGGTGAACCGGTTGGTGCCGCATCCCGCCGAGACGTGGAGGTACGCGCGGTTGCCGTCCGCCTCGTGCGCGGAGAGGCCCTTCACCCGCTTGGTGTCCAGGTCGCAGTTGGTGACGAGCGCCCCGTAGAAGGGGATGCACAGCTGTCCGCCGTGCGTGTGCCCGGCGAGGATCAGCGGGTACCGGTCGGCGGTGAAGGCCTCGAGGACCCGCAGGTAGGGGGCGTGCACCACGGCCATCGAGAAGTCCGCGTCCGGCTCCGGGCCGCCCGCGACCTGCTCGTAGCGGTCGCGCTTGATGTGCGGGTCGTCCAGGCCGGTGAAGGCCAGCTCCATGCCCTCCAGCCGCAGCCGGCCCCGGGTGTTGGTGAGGTTCAGCCAGCCCGCCTTGTCGAAGGCGTCCCGCATCTCCTCCCACGGGTTGTGGACGGCTCCGACGACCGGCTTGTTGCCGTTCAGCCCGTGCCGGCCCTGGGCCTTCTCGAGCAGGTAGCGCCCGGGGTTGCGCAGCCGGGGCCCGTAGTAGTCGTTCGACCCGAAGACGTACACGCCCGGGAAGTCCATCAGGGGACCCAGCGCGTCGAGCAGCTCGGGGATGCCCTCGGTGTCCGAGAGGTTGTCGCCGGTGTTGACGACGAAGTCGGGGCGCAGGCCCGCCAGGGAATGCAGCCAGGCGCGCTTCTTGCGCTGGCCGCCGACCATGTGGATGTCCGAGACCTGGAGCACGCGCAACGGGCGCATGCCCTGCGGGAGCACCGGCACCGTGACCCGGCGCAGCCGGAAGGACCTCGCCTCGAAACCGGCGGCGTAGGCCAGGCCCGCGGCCCCCACCGCGGCGATTCCGGCAGCTGCCTTCAGGGGGACTCCGTAACGCGCACGCATGGCCCCATCGTCGCAGACCCGGAAAACCTGCGGGCGCCACCGCCCCCGCAGGTGGCAGACTCAGGTGCATGACCACGCTCAAGGCCAAGCTCCAGGAAGACCTCACGACCGCCATCAGGGAGCGGAACGAGCTGCACTCGTCCACCCTGCGGCTGACCCTCTCCGCCATCACCAACCAGGAGGTCGCGGGCAAGGAAGCCCGTGTCCTGTCCGACGAGGAAGTCCTCAAGGTGATCGCCAAGGAGGCGAAGAAGCGCCGTGAGGCGGCGGATGCCTTCACCCAGGGCGGCCGTCCCGAGCAGGCCGCCCGAGAGGCCGCGGAGGGCGAGTTCCTCGACACGTACCTGCCCAAGCAGCTGGCCGACGACGAGCTCGTCGCGATCGTGGCGCAGGCCGTCGAAGAGGCCAGGGCGGCGGGCGCCGAGGGGCCGCGGGCCATGGGCGCCGTCATGAAGATCGTGGGCCCGAAGGTCGCCGGGCTGGCCGAGGGCGGTCGCGTCGCCGCCGTCGTCAAGCAGCAGCTCTCCTGAGCCGTACGTGACGAAGGGGCACTCGGCCGGACCGGCCGGGTGCCCCTTCGCGTGTCGTTGCCGCCTACTGGGTGTCGCGGCCGCCGATCAGGCCGGGCTGGATGGTGATCCCGGGGAACGGGTTGTCCGGCGTGGCGCCGCCCGTCGTACCGCCGTCCGTCGTCCCGCCGGGCCGTCCGCCGGGCTTGTTGTCGCCCCCGGGCTTGCCGGGCTTGCCGGGCTTGCTCGGGTTCGTGGCCGGCCTGCCGCCGTTGGTGCCGCCCGGAAGTGCGGGTTCCGGGATGCTGACGGTGGTGAAGGTGGGGGCCTCGCGTCCGGCGAGTGCTCCGGTGATCGCGTCCTTCCAGATCGGACCGGGCAGACCGCCGCCGAAGACCTTGTCGTAGTACCTGCCGCCGATCTCGATGTTCTCCATCGTGATCTTCTTCGCGCCGCCCGAGCCGACCCACACCGCGCCCGAGATGTTCGGGGTGTAGCCGACGAACCAGGCGTTGTACCGGGAGTCGGTCGTACCGGTCTTGCCCGCGCTGTCGCGGTCGGTCAGGCCGGCCCGCTCACCGGTACCGGAGTCGACCACTCCGCGCAGCAGGGTGTTGATGGTGTCGGCGGTGTCCGGAGCCATCGCACGGTCGCACTTGGTCTTCGGCACGGCGAGCGCCTTGCCGTGCGCGTCGGTGATCGACTCGATGGCGACGGGGGTGCAGTACACGCCGCGGTTGGCGAAGGTCGCGTAGGCGTTGGCCATCGTCAGCGGGGAGAGCTCGGCGGATCCGAGCGCGATCGAGGGCGCCTCCACCAGCTTCTCGCCGTTGGCCGAGACCACGCCGAGCTTCTGCGTCATCTCCGTAACCGGGCACAGCCCGATCTCCGAGATCATCTGCACGAAGTAGGTGTTGATGGACTTCTCCATCGCCGTCCGCATCGCGTACGGGCCGACCTCGTCCTCGGTCTCGTTCTCGGCCGTCTGCAGCTTGCCGTTCGACAGCGGCAGGTTGAGCCAGTTGGTGCCGTCGCACTTCGGCACCGGGCTCGGGTAGTCCATCTTGTTCGGCGCCGGGTACACCTTGGTCGGCGGCATGCCCCGCTCTATGGCGGCGGCCGCGATGAACGGCTTGAAGGTGGAGCCGACCTGGAAGCCGAAGTTCGAGCCGCCCATCCGCTTGTCCACGGAGTAGTTGATCTGCGTCTCGTTCTTCCCGAAGCCGTACGGCTTGGACTGCCCCATGGCCAGCACCCGGCCGGTGCCCGGCTGGACCATGGTCACGGCCGTCGCGATCGAGTCGTCCTGGTAGACGTGGTCCTTGATCGACTCGTTGGCCGCGTCCTGCGACTGCGGGTCCAGGGTGGTGCGGACGGTCAGGCCGCCCTGGTTCCAGACCTTGGCCCGCTCCTCGCGCGTCTTGCCGAAGACCGCGTCGGTCAGGAAGCTGTTGCGCACGTAGTCGCAGAAGAAGCCCGCGCCCTTGACCGCGGTGATGCAGCCGTTCTTGGGCCGGGTCACCTTCAGCGTGACCGGCTTGGCCTTCGCCGCGTCCGCCTCCGCCTGCGAGACGTCCTTGATGTCGGCCATCCGCTGGAGGACGATGTTGCGGCGCTTCATCGCCTCCTGCGCGTCGTTCACCGGGTCGTAGCGGCTCGGCGACTGGACGACGCCCGCGAGCAGCGCGGACTCCTCGAGGGTGAGGTCCTTGGCCGGCTTGCTGAAGTAGCGCTGGGCCGCGGATTCGATTCCGTACGCCTGCTGGCCGAAGTACGTGATGTTGAGGTAGTTCTCGAGGATCTTCTTCTTCCCGAGTTCCTCTTCGACCTGGATCGCGTACTTCAGCTCGCGGATCTTGCGGCCGAGGCTCTTCTCCTGGGCCTCGCGCACCTTGGTCTCGTCGTCGCCCGCCTCTTCGACGAACACGTTCTTCACGTACTGCTGGGTGAGGGTGGAGGCGCCCTGCGCGGCGCCGCCTTCCTGTGCGTTGCGGTTGACCGCGCGCAGGATGCCCTTCAGGTCGACCGCGCCGTGCTCGTAGAAACGCGAGTCCTCGATGGCGACGATTGCCTTCTGCATGTACGGGGAGATCGCCGTGAGGGGGACCACCTGCCGGTCCCGCGAATAGACAGTGGCGATCAAGCCACCTTCGGAGTCCAGAATCGTGGTCCGCTGGCTCAGCGGCGGAGTCTTGAGATTGGCCGGGATCTCATCGAATCCCTCGACCGTTCCCTTGGCCGCGAGCCCCAGGGCGCCTGCCGCCGGGATCGCCATGCCGGCCAGCACAACTCCGGAGAGAACGGACACACCGAGGAACTTGGCGGCCTGCTGGCTCCCCGTGAGCCCGCCGCCCGAGCGCTTCTTTCCCATGGAGGGCAGCCTACGTTCTCATTCGCCGGACACACGCGAATGCCTTGGCCTAAGCTGTCCTCAACTGTCACAGCAGCGCGGTGCGACATCAACCCCTCGGCTTGATTTTCACCCTTCCCGAATGGGGTGGACTCATGTCCGAATCCCGCCTGCCGCGTCGGACGGCCCCACTGGCGGCTCGGTGATTTCACCCGAATCGCCGGAATGGTCGGGCATGTCGTCCGATCACTCCGTCGGGTGATCTGCCGCTTACCCATAGTCCGTTCGGACCATTCAAGATTGGGCCCGTCGGGGGTGTTGCACTGTGCTCGCCTTCCGTAACGTCCTCAACTGGCAGCGGTGAATATGCCGCTACCGCCGTGGGGGAGCCTCGATTCGGGAGAGGACGGCGCCGGGATGGGCTGGGTTACCGACTGGAGTGCGCAGGCAGCCTGCCGCACTACCGATCCGGATGAACTGTTCGTTCAAGGAGCGGCACAGAACAGGGCCAAGGCGGTGTGCACCGGATGTCCGGTGCGGACCGAGTGCCTGGCCGACGCGCTCGACAATCGCGTCGAGTTCGGCGTGTGGGGCGGAATGACCGAGCGGGAACGCCGTGCACTGCTGCGCAGGCGCCCCACCGTCACCTCGTGGCGACGGCTGCTCGAAACCGCGCGCACGGAGTACGAGCGCAGTACGGGCATCCTGACCATGGATGCCGGCGAGGAGATCGACGTTCCGTACGAGACGTACGCGGCAGCCGGGTAGATCACCCGGACGCCACGTCGTACGGACGCCGAACGCCTATGCTCCGGCCGGAACCCCGGCCGCGAGTCGCTCTCCGATGGCCCGCAGCCCGGCGAGGTCGTGTACATCGCCGGGCAGGGCCGCCACTTCGGCCACTGCCACCTCGGGGTGCAGTGAGGTGAAGCGGTCGCGCGTGCGTCGTTCGCGCGCGATCACCTGCATCCGCTCGGCGTGCAGCCGCAGCAGTCCTGCCGTGATCTCGTCCACGTCGGGTGCGGGGGAGCCGTCGTCGGCGGAGTCACGAAGTCCAGCTTTCCCGGGCTCCTGATCGACAATGCCGCGGTCCTCAAGATTCTCTGCGGCGGCCAGGGCCCGTTCGGCGGACAGCTGGTCGGCGCCGCTGCCGTGCACCCGGTTCAGTACCAGACCGGCCAGCGGCATCTTCTCCGCGGCCAGCCGCTCCACGAAGTACGCCGCCTCGCGCAGGGCGTCCGGTTCGGGGGCCGCGACCACGAGGAAGGCCGTACCGGGAGCCTGGAGCAGCCGGAAGGTGGCGTCCGCCCGCGTGCGGAACCCACCGAACATCGTGTCCATCGCCGCCACGAAGGTCTGTACGTCCTTCAGCAGCGAGGCGCCCATCAGCTTGCTCAGCGTGCCCGTCATCATCGACATGCCGACATTCAGGAACTTCATCCCGGCCCGGCCGCCCACCTTCGCCGGCGCCATCAGCACGCGGATGAACTTCCCGTCCAGGAAGGACCCGAGCCGCTTCGGCGCGTCCAGGAAGTCCAGCGCGGACCGGCTCGGCGGGGTGTCCACGATGATCAGGTCCCAGTCGTCCCTGGCCCGCAGTTGCCCCAGCTTCTCCATCGCCATGTACTCCTGCGTGCCCGCGAAGCCGGCCGACAGCGACTGGTAGAAGGGGTTGGCGAGGATGGCCTGGGCCCGCTCGCCGTCCGCGTGCGTCTCGACGATCTCGTCGAAGGTCCGCTTCATGTCCAGCATCATGGCGTGCAGTTCGCCGTCGTCCGCCGCTGCGGCTCCCACCCCGGTGACCCTGCGCGGGGTGTTGTCCAGCGAGTCGATCCCCATCGACTGCGCGAGGCGCCGCGCCGGGTCGATGGTGAGCACGACCGCCTTGCGCCCGCGCTCGGCCGCCCGCACGCCCAGCGCCGCGGCGGTGGTCGTCTTGCCGACCCCGCCCGCCCCGCAGCACACGATGATCCGGGTCTGCGGATCGTCCAGCAGCCCGTCGACCGCCAGCCGCGGCGGAGTGTCCAGGCCCACGGTGTCCACCCCCTCGCTCATTCGCCCACCGACTGCTTCCGCAGTTCCTTGGCCAGCTCGTACAACCCGGCCAGATCCATCCCCGCACCGAGGAGGGGGAGTTCGTACGCCGGCACGTCCAGCCCCGCCAGTACGGCGCGCTGCGCGCGCTCCAGTTCCACCCGGCCGGCGTGTTCGGCGGCCTGCGCGAGCAGCGGGTCCACCAGCCGCTCGGCCAGCCCGCCGCGGCGCGCGCCGCCCAGGCCGGCCCGCGACAGCGCCTGCGCCACCCCGGCCCGGTGGTCCTCGGCCGCGGCCCGCAGGGTGTCCTCGTCCAGGTGGTGCGGGCGCACCATGTTGACGACGACCCGCCCGACGGGCAGTCCGGCCTGCCGTAGTTCCTCGATGCCGTCCGCGGTCTCCTGGACGGGCATCTCCTCCAGGAGGGTGACCAGGTGCACCGCCGTCTCGGCGGACTTGAGCACCTTCATGACGGCCTGGGCCTGGTTGTGGATCGGCCCGAACCGGGCCAGGCCGGCCACCTCGTCGTTGACGTTCAGGAACCGGGTGATCCGCCCGGTCGGCGGCGCGTCCATGACCACGTGGTCGTAGACGAACCGGCCCGCCCTGTCCTTGCGCCGCACCGCCTCGCAGGCCTTGCCGGTCAGCAGCACGTCGCGGAGCCCGGGCGCGATGGTCGTCGCGAAGTCGATCGCGCCGAGCTTCTTGAGCGCGCGGCCCGCGGAGCCGAGCTTGTAGAACATCTGGAGGTAGTCCAGCAGCGCCCGTTCGGCGTCGATGGCGAGTGCGAAGACCTCGCCGCTGCCGCCCGGCGCGACGGCGATCTTCCGCTCCTCGTACGGGAGCGCCTCCGTCCCGAAGATCTGTGCGATGCCCTGCCTGCCCTCGACCTCCACGAGAAGAGTCCGCTTGCCCTCGCGTGCGAGGGCGAGCGCGAGTGCCGCGGCGACCGTGGTCTTGCCGGTGCCGCCCTTGCCGCTGACCACCTGGAGCCTGCTCACAGCGTCCGAGCCTAATTCCTTCGCCCCGGACCGCAGGCACTACCCTCGCTCCCATGACCAAGAAGTTCGAATACGCGACGGTCCCGCTGCTGGTTCACGCCACCAAGCAGATCCTGGACACCTGGGGCGAGGACGGCTGGGAGCTCGTCCAGGTCGTGCCCGGGCCGAACAACCCCGAGCAGCTCGTGGCCTACCTCAAGCGGGAGAAGGCATGAGCGGCGTCGTCGAGGCGAAGCTGGCCGAGCTCGGCCTGACCATGCCCGAGGTCGTCCCGCCGCTGGCCACGTACCAGCCGGCCGTCCGCTCGGGCTCGTACGTCTACACCGCGGGCCAGCTCCCGATGGTCAAGGGCAACCTGCCGGTCACCGGCAAGGTCGGCGCCGAGGTCTCGGCGGAGCAGGCCAAGGAGCTGGCCGCCACGTGCGCGCTGAACGCCCTGGCCGCGGTCAAGTCGGTCGTCGGCGACCTCGACAAGATCGCGCGTGTCGTGAAGGTCGTCGGCTTCGTCGCCTCGGCCCCGGACTTCACCGCCCAGCCGGGCGTGCTGAACGGCGCGAGCGAGCTCCTGGGCGCCGTCCTCGGCGACAAGGGCGTCCACGCCCGCAGCGCGGTGGGCGTGGCGGTCCTCCCGCTGGACGCCCCGGTGGAGATCGAGATCCAGGTCGAGCTGGTCGCCGGAGCCTGAGCCCGAGCCCGAGCCCGACCCCGGCGGGGCTGGAACTGGTCCACAGGACGGTTCCAGCCCCGCCGCCGTGTGGGGCGCGGGTCAGGGCCGGAGCCCCGGGAGGCCGGGCGGAGCCCGTTCCACGACCGCGCCGGGCCCGGCTGCTCTCGAACATCGGGCCGGATGGCCGTAGCATCCGGCCATGCCGAATGGTCAGCAGCAGCCCCAGGCCCAGCCCCCCGCCGGAGGCCAGTGGTACCCGCCGGAGTGGCCGGACCGCATCCGCGCGCTCGCCGACGGGTCCCTCACCCCGGTGGACCCCAGACGCGCCGCCACCGTGATGCTGCTGCGCGACACCCCCGACGGTCCCGTCGTGCACATGCTGCGCCGCCGCGCCTCCATGGCCTTCGCCGGCGGCGCGTACGCCTATCCGGGCGGCGGGGTCGACCCCCGCGACGAGGACCACCAGGTCGGCTGGGCGGGCCCGAGCCGGGAAGACTGGGCCCGCCGCCTCGGTACGGACGCCCGTTCCGCCCAGGCCATCGTCTGCGGCGCCGTACGCGAGACCTTCGAGGAGGCGGGCGTCCTGCTCGCCGGCGAGACCCCCGGCACGGTCGTCGGCGACACCACCGGCGACGACTGGGAGGCCGACCGGCAGGCGCTCGTGGCGCGGGAGCTGTCCTTCGCCGAGTTCCTGGACCGCCGCGGCCTGCGGCTGCGCTCCGACCTGCTCGGCGCGTGGGCGCGCTGGATCACCCCGGAGTTCGAGCCGCGCCGCTACGACACCTGGTTCTTCGTCGCGGCCCTCCCCGAGGGCCAGCGCACCCGCAACGCCTCCACCGAAGCCGACCGGACCGTCTGGATCCGCCCGGCCGACGCCGCCGGCGGGTACGACAAGGGCGAGCTTCTGATGATGCCGCCCACCATCTCGACCCTGCGCTCCCTCGAGCCGTACGGGAGCGCCGCCGAGGCGCTCGCCGCGGCCGGGGCGCAGGACCTGACCCCCGTACTGGCCCAGGCGGCGCTGGAGAACGGCGAGCTGGTGCTCAGCTGGCCGGGCCACGACGAGTTCACCAAACGAGTGCGCCCCGGAGGCCCCTCATGACCGACGCCGCCGCACTCCCCGGCCAGCCCCGCGGAACCGTTACCTCAGGGCCCGCCACCGCCCGCGCGGTCAACGTCCTGGCCCCCAACGCCTCCGCGATGACGCTGGACGGCACCAACACCTGGCTGCTCTCCGAGCCCGGATCCACCCAGGCCGTCGTCATCGACCCGGGCCCGCTGGACGAGGCCCACCTGCGCGCGGTCATCGACACCGCGGAGCGCGCCGGGAAGCGGATCGCCCTGACCTTGCTCACCCACGGGCACCCCGACCACGCCGAGGGCGCCGGCCGGTTCGCCGAGCTCACCGGCACCAAGGTCCGCGCCCTGGACCCGGCCCTGCGGCTCGGCGACGAGGGTCTGGCCGCCGGGGACGTGATCCGGACGGGGGGCCTGGAGCTGCGCGTGGTCCCGACCCCCGGACACACCAGTGACTCGCTCTGCTTCCACCTGCCCGCCGACCGGGCCGTCCTGACCGGAGACACCATCCTCGGCCGCGGCACCACCGTCGTGGCCCACCCCGACGGCCGCCTGGGGGACTACCTGGACTCCCTGCGCCGCCTGCGCTCGCTCACGGTCGACGACGGCGTGCACACCGTGCTGCCGGGCCACGGGCCGGTCCTGGAGGACGCCCAGGGCGTCGTCGAGTACTACCTGGCCCACCGCGCACACCGCCTGGCCCAGGTCGAGACCGCGGTCGAGGACGGCTACGCCACCCCGGAGGCGGTCGTCGCCCACGTCTACGCGGACGTGGACCGCTCCCTGTGGCCGGCCGCGGAATGGTCCGTACGCGCCCAGCTGGAGTACCTCCAGGAGCACGGCCTCATCCCGGGCGGCCCCGAGCTCTAGGCCGGCCCGGAGCTCTGAGCAGGCCCCGAGCTTCCAGCCGGCCCGGAGCTCTGGGCCGGCCGGGGCGTCTTGGTGCCGTGGCGGGCCGTGTACTCGTCCGCCAGCCACGGTCCGAGGTCCTCGATGTAGGTGCGCAGCACGGCCGGGTCCGCGACCGGATCCAGCGCCACGGCGGCCGCGGCCCGCATCTGGTCGGCGCGCTGCGGGTAGTACGTACCGAAGACCTCCGCGGACTCGGCGAGGTCGCTGGTCCAGCCGCCCCACCGGGGCATGACCAGGGTGAATCCGGTGCGCACCAGGCGCCGCGCGAAGATCCGGCTCAGCCTGCGGTACTCCTGCGGGGTCGACGCGGCCTGTGCCCTGGCCCGCCAGGCGGGCAGGAGCTCCGCCAGATCGCCGTTGGTCTCCCGGGCGAGCAGGCCGTCGGGGCGGTAGCGCGGCAGGTGCTCGGCCAGGTCGGCGCCGAGCAGCGGGGTGCACAGGCAGGCCAGGAACCAGCCGAGGTCGTACCGCTCCTGCTCGCTGAGCAGGGTCTCCTTGCCGTAGAGCAGGATGCCGACCCCGTCGGTCTCGGGGAAGTCCTCGTCGAGCCCGCGCGCCAGGACGTCGGCGGCGGCCCGGTCCTCGTCGGCGGGCTCGCGGTGCAGGGCGAGCAGCAGGTCGAGGTCGGAGCGCCCGGGCCGGGCCGTCCCGCGCGGCACGGACCCGTACAGGTAGGCGCTGTGCAGCCGCCGTCCGTACGCCTCGGCGATCCGCTCCCGCGCCGCGGCGACGACGGCCCTGAACTCCCCCGGCACCTTCCCGAGGGACCCCTCCCGCTCGAAGTACCCGTACGCGTCGAGACCTCTGTGCTCCATGAGTCCACTGTGCCTGGCTCCCGGCCCGATGCGGCCCACCTGCGCCGGTCGGATCACATCCGGCGCCGGCCGGATCGCGTCCCGGCGTCCCGGAAGGCGCGAAGGGGCCCCGCCCAGACCGGGCAGGACCCCTCGAAACCGCCGGTACCGGCGTCAGCGCGAACGCTTCGCCAGCCGCTCCACGTCCAGCAGGATCACGGCGCGCGCCTCGAGGCGGAGCCAGCCGCGTCCCGCGAAGTCGGCCAGGGCCTTGTTCACGGTCTCGCGGGAGGCGCCGACGAGCTGCGCGAGCTCCTCCTGCGTGAGGTCGTGCACGACGTGGATGCCCTCCTCCGACTGCACGCCGAACCGGCGCGACAGGTCGAGGAGCGCCCGCGCCACACGGCCCGGGACGTCGGAGAAGACCAGGTCGGACATCTGGTCGTTGGTCTTGCGCAGGCGCCGCGCGACGGCGCGCAGCAGGGCGGTCGCGACCTCGGGCCGGGCGTTGAGCCAGGGCTGGAGGTCGCCGTGGCCCAGGCCGAGGAGCTTGACCTCGGTCAGCGCGGTGGCGGTGGCGGTGCGCGGGCCCGGGTCGAACAGCGACAGTTCGCCGATCAGCTCGCCGGGGCCGAGGACGGCCAGCATGTTCTCGCGACCGTCGGGGGAGGTGCGGTGGAGCTTCACCTTGCCCTCGGTCACGACGTACAGCCGGTCGCCGGGGTCGCCCTCGTGGAACAGGGCGTCACCGCGTGCGAGGGTCACCTCGCCCATGGAGGCGCGGAGCTCCGCGGCCTGCTCGTCATCGAGCGCCGCGAAGAGCGGGGCGCGCCGCAGAACGTCGTCCACGAGTTTCTCTCCTATGTCGACCAGCTCAGGGGACCGGTCCCCCATTTTGCCGGACGGCTCAAACAGTGCGATCAATCACTACCAAGGATGCCGGACGGACGCCCGTGCTGTGTGGTGGGAGACCAATCGGGGTGGTGTTACCTGAGGTCCGGGCGGGTGTCAGCGCCCGGCCTTAGGCTGGCCGGGTGTCCAATAAGCCGGTGAGAGCACAGGCCAAGGGGTCCGCGGGTGTGAGGGCGGCCCATAATTCAGCTGTGGGCGAACAAGCCTCCGGGAGGGCGATCCCAGCGGCCCCGCCCGCCCCTCAGGGCAAAGGTTCGGCCAAGAAAGCCGCGTCGAGACCCGCCGCGAAACCCTCTGCGGCCAAGCCGGAGTCCCGGCTGGCCATGGTGCGCCGGGCGCGGAGGATCAACCGCGAGCTGGCCGAAATCTATCCATACGCCCATCCGGAGCTCGACTTCCGCAACCCGTTCGAACTGCTCGTCGCGACCGTGCTGTCCGCGCAGACCACGGACCTGCGGGTGAACCAGACGACGCCGGCCCTCTTCGCGGCCTACCCGACCCCCGAGGACATGGCCGCGGCCGTCCCGGAGGAACTCGAGGAACTGATCCGGCCGACCGGGTTCTTCCGGATGAAGGCCAAGTCCCTCCTCGGCCTCTCGCAGGCCCTGCGGGACGACTTCGGCGGCGAGGTGCCCGGGCGGCTCGAGGACCTCGTGACCCTGCCCGGAGTCGGCCGCAAGACGGCGAACGTGGTCCTCGGCAATGCCTTCGGCGTCCCGGGCATCACCGTGGACACCCACTTCGGCCGGCTCGTGCGCCGTTGGAAGTGGACCGAACAGGAGGACCCGGAGAAGGTCGAGGCGGACATCTGCACGATCTTCCCCAAGAGCGAGTGGACGATGCTCTCGCACCGCGTCGTCTTCCACGGCCGCCGGATCTGCCACGCGCGCAATCCGGCCTGCGGGGCCTGCCCGATCGCCCCGCTCTGCCCGGCGTACGGGGAGGGCGAAACGGACCCGGAGAAGGCCCGCAAGCTGCTGAGGTACGAGAAGGGCGGCCGGCCGGGCCAGCGTCTGAGCCCGCCCCCGGACTACCCGGGCCTCCCGGCTCCGCCGCTGGGCGACCCGGCGCCGTAACAGGAACGAATCAGTGCCCGGACCGCGTTGGCGGTGTGGGGAGACGGTGTCGACAGAAGGACGCGGACAGGGGTGCCTATGACGCGCGGTAGCGATACACGGGACGAGACGGCGGCGGGAGCCGCGGCGGGCGGCAGCACGGCTCTGAGCACCGACGGCCTGCCCGCCTGGCTGGACCCCGTCGTCGAGGCCGCCCGGACCATCGAGCCGCCCCAGCTGAGCCGGTTCCTGCCGCCCGAGGACGGCCGCGGCCGGCAGTCCGCCGTGCTCGTGCTGTTCGGCGAGGGCCCCCGCGGGCCCGAGCTGCTGCTCATGGAGCGCGCCGGCACCCTCCGCTCGCACGCGGGCCAGCCCTCCTTCCCGGGCGGCGCCCTCGACCCCGAGGACGGCGATCCGCACACCACCGGCCCGCTGCGCGCCGCGCTGCGCGAGGCCGAGGAGGAGACCGGGCTGGACCCGTCCGGGGTCCAGCTCTTCGGGGTGCTGCCCCGCCTCTACATCCCGGTCAGCGAGTTCGTCGTCACCCCGGTCCTCGGCTGGTGGCGCACCCCGAGCCCGGTCGGCGCGGTGGACCCGGCCGAGACGGCCCGCGTGTTCACCGTGCCCGTGGCGGATCTCACGGACCCCGAGCACCGGGTCACGGCCGTCCACCCGAGCGGTCACCTGGGCCCGGGTTTCACCGTCGCATCGGCCCTGGTCTGGGGTTTCACGGCCGGGGTGATCGACCGGCTGCTGCACTTCGCGGGCTGGGAGCGCCCCTGGGACCGCTCGCGGCAGGTCCCGCTCGACTGGCGCGCGTGAGACGGTGGCCCATGTGAACGTGCTGGACATCCTGTTGCTGCTCGCTGCCGTGTGGTTCGCGATCGTCGGCTACCGCCAGGGGTTCGTCGTCGGCATCCTGTCGGTGATCGGGTTCCTCGGCGGTGGCCTCGTCGCCGTGTCCCTGCTCCCGCTGATCTGGGACCGGGTGACCGACAACGGCACCCAGGTGTCCACCACGGTCGTCGTGATCGCCGTCGTCGTGATCATCGTCTGTGCCTCGATCGGCCAGGCCCTGACCACCCACCTGGGCAGCCGGCTCCGCCGCCACATCACCTGGTCGCCGGCGCGCGCGCTGGACGCGACCGGCGGGGCCCTGGTCAACGTGGTCGCGATGCTGCTGGTGGCATGGCTGATCGGCTCCGCCCTCGCCGGGACCTCGCTTCCCACGCTGGGCAAGGAAGTGCGCAACTCCAAGGTGCTGCTCGGCGTGTCGCGGGTGCTGCCCGCGCAGGCCAACACGTGGTTCTCGGACTTCAGCTCCACCCTCGCGCGCAACGGCTTCCCGCAGGTGTTCAGCCCGTTCTCCAACGAGCCCATCACCGAGGTGAGGGCGCCCGATCCGGCACTCGCCCGCAGCCCGGTCACCGAGCAGGCCAAGCGCTCGATCGTGAAGGTCGTCGGCACCGCGCCCGGCTGCAGCAAGGTGCTGGAGGGCACGGGCTTCGTCTTCTCGCCCGGCAAGGTGATGACCAACGCGCACGTCGTCGGCGGGGTCGGCGAGCCGACGGTGCAGATCGGCGGCGAGGGCAAGCTCTACGACGGCAAGGTCGTGCTCTACGACTGGGAGCGCGACATCGCCGTCCTGGACGTGCCCAAGCTGAAGGCTCCGCCGCTGGAGTTCGCCGACCGGGACGCGGCGAGCGGCAGCGACGCGATCGTCGCCGGTTTCCCGGAGAACGGCGCGTACGACGTCCGATCCGCCCGCGTCCGCGGCCGGATCAACGCCAACGGCCCCGACATCTACCACCGGGGCACCGTCCGGCGTGACGTCTACTCGCTGTACGCGACGGTCCGCCAGGGCAACTCCGGCGGTCCGCTGCTGACGCCGGACGGCAAGGTGTACGGGGTCGTGTTCGCGAAGTCCCTCGACGACCCGAACACCGGATACGCCCTGACGGTGGACGAGATCCGCGACGACATCCGGATCGGCCGGAGCGCCGAACAGCGGGTCGACAGCCAGGGCTGCGCCCTCTGACACCGGAACGCCGGGCCCGCGGCGGGCCCGGCGGACGGGTGCGCCGGGTCTCTACGTCCGCGGATGGCGCAGGCGCGCCGAGACCCACAGGGCCCGGCGGCGCAGAATGCGCGGAATCCCGAGGCGGAGGTCGTGGCCCTCACGGCCGGCCCTCCCGTGGGTGCCCGGCGTCGCTGCCGAGCTGCGTTCGTGTGCGGTTTCGCGGTAGTCGTGCGTCCAGCCCATACTCCGAGCTGTGCCCGTGACCCATGGTCGGTAACCCCGTACGACGCGGCCAATTGGCCTATGCGCGCGGCAATTGAGTGCTTGTCATACCCATCAGCGGTCCGGTTCGGGGTCCTTGAGCCAGTTCACGAGCTCGGTCGAGAACGCCACGGGGTCCTCCTCGTGCGGGAAGTGCCCCAGACCGTCGAACAGCCGCCACCGGTACGGGGCTTCGACGTACTCGCCGGATCCGGCCGCGCTCCGCGTGCGCATCACCGGGTCGAGCGAGCCGTGCAGGTGCAGCGTCGGCACCCGCACCGGCCGCTTCATGCGCCGGTTGAACTGGAGGCCGTCGGGCCGTGCCATCGACCGCATCATCCAGCGGTACGGCTCGATCGAGCAGTGCGCGGTGGAGGGGATGCACATCGCCCGCCGGTACACGGCGAGCGCCTCCTCGTCGGCGCCGTCCTCCCGCAGCCGCGGCCCCGACCAGTCCCGGATCAGCTCCCCCACGAGCGCCCCGTCGTCGGCGACGAGCTGCCGCTCGGGGATGAACGGCCGCTGGAAGCCCCAGATGTGTGAACTCGCCCGGGTCTGGCCGAAGTCGGACAGCATGGCCGAACGCCAGCGGCGCGGATGGGGCATCGACGACACGACCAGGCGGCGCACCAGCTTGGGCCGCATCACGGCAGCCGTCCAGGCCAGGTAGCCGCCCAGGTCGTGCCCGACGAGCGCGGCGTCCGGCTCGCCGAGGGACCGTACGACCCCGGTGATGTCGAGCGCCAGATTGGCCGGGTCGTAGCCGCGCGGGGTGCGGTCGCTGCCGCCCACGCCGCGCAGGTCCATCGCGACGGCCCGGTAGCCGGCGTCGGCGAGCGCGGTCATCTGGTGCCGCCAGGTCCACCAGAACTGCGGGAAGCCGTGCAGGAGCAGCACCAGCGGCCCGTCACCGAGTTCGGCGACGTGGAAGCGGGCGCCGTTGGCGGCGACGTCCCGGTGCGTGACCGCCTGCCCGCCGGGCAGATCGAGCCGGATCGCCGAGGCGGCGGTGGGCGGATTGCCGGGGTCAGGGGAGGGGGCTGTCATGAGGACGAGCGTGCCACACCCACGGCGTTGTCACTCACCGGCCGCGGGTGCGGCTTGACGGTCCCGACGAGCGCCGCGGTCTGCTTGACCGACTCGATGGTCTTCACCGGCGGCTTGACCTTCTTGAACTTGACCACGGCGAGCAGCCCGACCAGGCCCGCGAGCAGCCAGAACGCGCCGCCGACGATGAGGAAGGACCACGCGAGGCCGAGGCCGAGGTTATGGATTCCGTAGGCCGCGGCGAAACTCAGTACGGGGAGGGAGAAGAGCACGAGCACGCCCGCGACGATCGCGGCGCCGCTGCCGATGCCCGCGCGCTTGACGTCCTGCTTGATCTCCACCTTGGCGAGGGCGATCTCGTCGTGCACCAGGGCCGACATCTCGGCGGTGGCCGAGGCGACCAGTTGGCCGAGTGTGCGCTCGGCTCCCCGCGCCCCTTGGTCCACTGCGCTCATCGCTCTCTCCCTCTGTCGTCTGCCGCGTGTGTGCGTGCGTGTGTACGCCGTCCTCCGTCAGATCATGCCGGACGGTCGCCCTCGATGCTGGACGCGGCCGCCGCTTCGGCCCGGCGCCGGTGTTCCGCGGCCTTCGCCTCGTGGATCTTCGCCATCCGCAGGTGGTACGCCGGGGTGTGCTCCTCGTAGATGTCCGGGATGCCGTCGCGGTCGTCGTCGCGCTCCTCGGCGTCGGTGAGGGCCCGGTACTTGCGGTCGCGGAGCTTGAGCAGGACGCAGGCGAACACCGCGGCGATGAGCGAGCCGATGAGGACGGCGGCCTTGATCTCGTCGGTGAGGACCGGGTCGTCGGCGAAGGCGAGTTCACCGATCAGCAGGGAGACGGTGAATCCGATCCCGGCGAGGGCGGCGACCGCGAGCACGTCCGGCCAGGCGAGGTCGTCGTTGAGCTCGGCCTTGGTGAAACGGGCGGCCAGCCAGGTCCCGCCGAAGATGCCCACGGCCTTGCCGACGACGAGGCCGAGGACCACGCCGAGGGTTTCCGGACGGGTGAAGACCTGCCCGATGGCCTCGTCGGAGAGGGAGACCCCGGCCGAGAACAGTGCGAACAGCGGTACGGCGAGACCGGCCGAGACCGGCCGTACGAGGTGCTCGATGTGCTCGCCGGGGGAGTGCTTCTCGCCGTCCTTGCGGGTGCAGCGCAGCATCAGGCCCATGGCGACGCCGGCGATGGTGGCGTGGACGCCGCTGTTGTACATCAGGCCCCACACGGCCAGGGCGAGGGGCACGTAGACGTACCAGCCGCGGACGCCCCGGCGCAGCAGGAACCAGAACAGCGCGAGTCCCACGACCGCGCCGCCGAGGGCCAGGAAGTCGATCTCGCTGGTGAAGAACACCGCGATGATGATGATCGCGAAGAGGTCGTCGACGACGGCGAGGGTGAGCAGGAACGCGCGCAGGGCGGAGGGCAGCGAGGTGCCGATGACCGCGAGGACGGCGAGTGCGAAGGCGATGTCGGTGGCGGTGGGGACCGCCCAGCCGGCCATGGACCCGTTGCCGAAGGCGTTGACCAGGGCGTAGACCCCGGCGGGGGCGGCCATGCCGCACAGGGCGGCGATGACGGGGAGCGCGGCGGCCTTGGGGTCGCGCAGGTCGCCCGCGACCAGCTCGCGCTTGAGCTCGATGCCGGCCACGAAGAAGAAGACGGCCAGCAGCCCGTCGGCGGCCCAGTGCTGGAGCGACAGGTTCAGGCCGAGCAGTCCGGGGCCGAGGTGGAAGTCCCGGACGGTCTCGTAGCTCTCCGTCAGGGCGGGGGTGTTCGCCCAGACCAGGGCGGCGACGGCGGCCACGAGGAGCAGAACACCGCCGACGGTTTCGGCGCGCAGGGCGTCGGCGACGAAACGGCGCTCGGGCAGTGAGAGCCTGCCGAGGAGCTTGCGGCTCTGGTGCTCGGTGGGGTGGGGCGCGGCCACGGGGGACACCTCCGGCGGGTCGACGGCACGGCTCATCACGTTGCCGACCAGACTTCCCGGCGCACCCTGAGACTTGAAACGTCAAACCTTGACGCTTCTCCTACGTTACAGGGTCACGCAGTCGTATCGGGTGATCTTCACCTTAAACGGCAGGGGGGCGCCCGGCGCGCTGTGCGCCGGACGCCCCAGGTCCTGCTTTTGCGTTCCGTGCCGCTCAGTCCTCGCTGGACGCGGACGGGAGCTTGCTCTGGATCAGGTCCATCACCGAGGAGTCGGCGAGCGTGGTGACGTCGCCGACCGTGCGGTTCTCCGCCACGTCGCGCAGCAGGCGGCGCATGATCTTGCCCGAGCGGGTCTTCGGCAGTTCCTGGACCGGCAGGATCCGCTTCGGCTTGGCGATCGGGCCGAGCGTGGCGCCCACGTGGTTGCGCAGTTCGGCGACCAGGTTCTCGGTCTCCGAGGCGCTGCCGCGCAGGATGACGAAGGCCACGATGGCCTGTCCGGTGGTCTCGTCGTTGGCGCCGACCACGGCCGCCTCGGCGACCGCGGGGTGCGAGACGAGCGCCGACTCGACCTCGGTCGTGGAGATGTTGTGGCCGGACACGAGCATCACGTCGTCCACCCGGCCGAGCAGCCAGATGTCGCCGTCGTCGTCCTTCTTGGCGCCGTCGCCCGCGAAGTACTTGCCCTCGAAGCGCGACCAGTAGGTGTCGATGAACCGCTGGTCGTCGCCCCAGATGGTGCGCAGCATCGACGGCCAGGGCTCGGTCAGGACCAGGTAGCCGCCCCCGCCGTTCGGGACCTCGTGCGCCTCGTCGTCCACGACGGTGGCGCAGATTCCGGGCAGGGCGCGCTGGGCCGAGCCCGGCTTGGTCTCCGTGACGCCCGGCAGCGGGGAGATCATCATCGCGCCGGTCTCGGTCTGCCACCAGGTGTCCACGATCGGGCAGCGGTCGCCGCCGATGTGCTTGCGGTACCAGATCCAGGCCTCGGGGTTGATCGGCTCGCCGACCGAGCCCAGGACACGCAGGCTCGACAGGTCGAACTTCGCGGGGATGTCGTCGCCCCACTTCATGAACGTACGGATGGCCGTGGGCGCCGTGTAGAGGATGGTGACGCCGTACTTCTGCACGACCTCCCAGAACCGGCCCTGGTGCGGGGTGTCCGGCGTGCCCTCGTACATCACCTGGGTGGCACCGTTCGCGAGCGGCCCGTAGACGATGTACGAGTGCCCGGTCACCCAGCCGATGTCGGCGGTGCACCAGTAGACGTCGGTCTCCGGCTTCAGGTCGAAGACCGCGTGGTGGGTGTACGCCGCCTGCGTGAGGTAGCCGCCCGAGGTGTGCAGGATGCCCTTCGGCTTACCCGTGGTCCCCGAGGTGTACAGGATGAAAAGCGGGTGCTCGGCGTCGAAGGCCTGCGGGGTGTGCTCGGCGGACTGCCGGCCGACCACGTCGTGCCACCAGAGGTCCCGGCCCTCGGTGAAGGCGGTGTCCTGGCCCGTGCGCTGCACGACGAGCACGTGCTCGACCTGCGGGCACTTGCCGACGGCCTCGTCGATGGCCGGCTTCAGGGCGGTGGGCTTTCCGCGGCGGTAGCCGCCGTCGGCGGTGATGACCAGCTTGGCGTCGGCGTCCTGGATGCGGGAGGCGACGGCGTCGGCGGAGAAACCGCCGAAGACCACGGAGTGCGCGGCGCCGATGCGGGCGCACGCGAGCATCGCCACGACCGCTTCGGGGATCATCGGCAGGTAGACGGCGACGCGGTCGCCGGCCTGGACCCCGAGCTCGGTCAGGGCGTTGGCGGCCTTGGAGACCTCGTCCTTGAGCTGGGCGTAGGTGATCGAGCGGCTGTCACCGGGCTCGCCCTCGAAGTGGAGGGCGACGCGCTCGCCGTTGCCGGCCTCGACGTGCCGGTCCACACAGTTGTAGGCGACGTTCAGCTTGCCGTCCGCGAACCACTTCGCGAAGGGCGGGTTCGTCCAGTCGAGCGTCTCGGTCGGCTCCGTGGCCCAGGTCAGCCGCCGGGCCTGCTCGGCCCAGAAGCCCAGCCGGTCCGCGTCGGCCTGTGCGTACGCAGCCCGTGTCACGTTGGCGGCGGCGGCCAGATCGGCGGGCGGTGCGAACCGCCGCTCCTCCTTGAGCAGATTGGCCAGGCTTTCATTGCTCACGACATATCCCTTTCCCAGGGTGTCCGTTGTGTCCCCGGCATAGCTCATCAGCCGGCGGCCCGGGTGACAAGAGGTAGCCGAGAATTGGTTTAGACCTATAGCACGTCCGGGGGCGTGCGACGGCCCCTCCCCGCTGCAAGGTGCGGAAAGGGGCCGAATGATGGCACGGATAGCGGAGGGTACCGGTTCGAACCTGCCGTGACGTTGTCGCGAATCAGGCGTTCTGGCCGACCGTGTCGAAGACCCGGCAGTCGAAGAAGTCCTCGCCCTCGGACAGCAGGTAGGCCTGCGCCTCGCCCACGTGGAAGTACATCCCGTGCAGCTCCAGCGTGCCCTCGGCCAGCCGCCGGGCCACCGATTCGTGGGCCCGCAGGTGCTCCAGCTGCTGCACCACATTGGTCAGGCACAGCTGCTCCACCGCGTCCGCGGGGAGCCGGCCCGAGATCCGGGCCCAGGCGTGGTGCCGGCTCGCCATCCGCTCCAGGCTGGGCAGCCCGTGCCGCAGCCAGCGGCGCAGCGGGGTCATGGGCGCCGCGGGGGAGGAGTTGAGCAGCGCCTGCATCGCTCCGCAGCCCGAGTGCCCGCACACGGTGATGCTGTCCACCTTGAGCACGTCCACCGCGTACTCGATGGCCGCCGCGACGGAGTCGTCGGTGGACTCGGCGCCCGGCAGCGGGACGAGGTTGCCGACGTTGCGCACGGTGAAAAGGTCACCCGGCCCGCTGGCCGTGATCATGCTGGTCACCAGACGGGAGTCCGCGCAGGTGAGGAAGAGCTGGGAGGGCCGCTGCCCCTCGCGGGCGAGGCGGGCCAGCTCGTCGCGCACGTGCGGTGCGGTGTCGCGCTGGAAGGCGCTGATCCCGTTGGCCAGTTGCCCGGCGCCGCGCCGCCGCGGCGCGGGCGCCGCGGATGCTGACGGTGCGGCGGCGGTGGCCGGGTCCGTGGGGGTCTCGGCGGCGCGGTGGTCGCAGTGGTTCTGCCACGGGGTCCAGGGGCGGCAGCACTGGTGCCCCCCGCGCTGCGGGGTGCGCCGGGCCGGATCGAAGTGCTGGGACCCGTCGGCCTTGCGGCCGGTGACCTCCACCGATCCGCCGTGGGCGAGGTGCGAGTCCTGCCAGTCCCGCAGCGTCTCGTAGGCCGCGTGGTCCATGAACGAGCCGTCCAGCTCGATCAGCGCGCGCCCGTCGTGCGGGATCTGGTTCAGCACCCGGCTCAGCCGCGGCACGGCGAGAAAGGTCAGCTGCCCGCGCGCCCAGACCCGGTGGACGCCGTTGTCCAGCTGCTCGAGCGTGATGCGGGTCCGGGCCAGCCGGTGCAGGGCCAGGGCGACCGCCACCGCGATGCCGATGGCCACGCCCTCCAGTACCCCGCCGAGGACCACGGCCACGATGGTGGTCGCGTAGACCGGGATCTCCCGGTGCCGGGTGACGCTGCGCAGGTGCGTGATGCTCACCATCTGCACCCCCACCGCCATGACCAGGGCGGCCAGCGCGGCGAGCGGGATCAGGTCGAGGACCGGGACCAGCAGCCCGGCCGCGAGCAGGACCCACAGGCCGTGCAGCATGGCCGACTTCCGGCTGGCGGCGCCGGCCTTGACGTTGGCCACGCTGCGGACGGCGACGCCGGTGATCGGCAGCCCGCCCAGCGCCCCGGAGACGATGTTCGCCGCGCCCTGTCCGCGCAGTTCGCGGTTGAGGTCGGCGCGCGGCGGGCGGTTGCTGCCCCGCTCCGAGGCGATCAGCTTGTCGGTCGCGACGGCGGAGAGCAGCGACTCCACGCTCCCGACCAGGGTGATGGTCAGCACGGCGGCGATCAGGCCGAGGACGGGTCCCTCGGGCAGTTCGGGCAGGGCGTGGCTGCGCCAGGACGGCAGGTCGACCCGGGGCAGGGAGAACCCGGCCAGGGTCGCGACGGCGGTGGCCGTCGCCACGGCGGCGAGCGCCGCCGGCACCTTGCGCAGTGCGCGGCCCGTCCGTCCGGGCAGCCGCGGCCAGCCCAGGAGGACGACCAGCGTCAGCACGCTGGTGCCGAGCGCGATCGGGTGCAGGTCCGCGAGCTGGCCCGGCAGGCCGAGGACGTTCGCCACGGCGGAGCTCTGCGGGGTGCCGCCGAGCACGATGTGCAGCTGGGCCAGCGCGATGGTCACGCCGATGCCGGCGAGCATGCCGTGCACGATGGCCGGGCTCACCATGAGCGCCGACCGTGCGGTGCGCAGCAGTGCGAGGCCCAGCTGGCACAGTCCGGCGAGCACGGTGATGGCGCAGGTGGTGCGCCAGCCGTAGCGCTGGATCAACTCGGCGGTGACCACGGTGAGTCCGGCCGCGGGACCGCTCACCTGGAGCGGGGCGCCGCCGAGCCGCCCGGCGACGATCCCGCCGGCGGCCGCCGCGACCAGACCGGCCTGGAGCGGGGCGCCGGTGGCCAGGGCGATGCCGAGGGAGAGCGGCAGGGCGATCAGGAACACGGCGATGGAGGCGGAGAGGTCAGCGGGCAGATCCTTGCGGAGCTGCGCGCGAGCCTCTTCACGAGCCCGCTCGTGTGCTTCTTTGCGGAGCTTGGTGGTGCTTTCTTCGTCTGCTGCGGGTGTACGTGGTGTGGCTGTCATAAGGTCCCGTCTCCTCGGGGGGAGGGGTGAAGCGGCGGGAGTCTCAACACTCGGTAAATGGATGGTAATGGAGAGTAAAGGGTCGTGGTAGAAAATACGGGCAAATGGCCTATGAATTAATCCCCTGGGGTGATTAAGCATTTTGTACGGCTTGTCACACCGGCCTCTCGGCAGACCGCATGGGACGTTGCGGCGCGGAAGTCCTGCGATGGAACTGCGAGGGAGAGGTGGGGCGGATGATCGCCGCCACGAAGAAGATCGCCGGCGGCCTGGTCGCCACGGCGCTGGTCCTGGGCGTCGCCGGGTGCAGCGGCTCGGAACCCGCCAAGTCTCCGGCGTCCGGCCCCCAGAACGCCCGGAAGGGCCCCGCCGCCCCCGAGGCCCCCGGCAGCGTCAACCGGCCCATCGGCGACGGTTCGACCGCCTACACCGGCGGGCAGCCGAACGTCCGGAAGCCGCAGAAGCTCAAGCCCGGCGAAAAGCCCCCGCAGTTCGTGGTGTTCTCGTGGGACGGGGCCGGCGAGGACAGCCAGAAGCTCTTCTCGCACTTCCGCGAGGTCGGCAAGAAGTACAACGCCCGGATGACGTACTTCCTCAGCGGCGTGTACATGCTCCCGGAGGAGAAGCGCTCCCTCTACACCGCCCCGCAGCACGAACCCGGCCGTTCGGACATCGGCTTCGGTGACCTCCAGGGCATCAAGGACACCGCCACCCAGGTGCGCGGGGCCTGGCTCGAGGGCAACGAGATCGGCACCCACTTCAACGGCCATTTCTGCGGCCCCGACGGCGGCGTCGGCACCTGGTCCGTGGACGAGTGGAAGAGCGAGATCAGCCAGGCGAAGTCCTTCGTCAAGAACTGGAAGACCAACGCCGGCCTGAAGAACATGGAGGCGCTCCCCTTCGACTACGACAAGGAGCTCATCGGGGCCCGCACCCCGTGCCTCGAAGGCCAGAAGAACTTCATGCTGGCGGCGAAGGGCCTGGGGTTCCGCTACGACTCCAGCGGCATCAGCAAGCAGATCTGGCCCAAGAAGACGGACGGGCTCTGGGACATCCCGCTGCAGCTGGTGCCGGTGCCGGGGCGCGCCTTCGAGACGCTGAGCATGGACTACAACTTCATGACGAACCAGTCCGGAACGACCTCGCAGGGCGACCCCTCGCAGCACGCGTACTGGGGCGACCAGATGCGCGACGGCCTGCGCCAGGCCTTCGACCGCGCCTACCAGGGCAACCGGGCGCCGCTGATCATCGGCAACCACTTCGAGTCCTGGAACGGCGGCACCTACATGCGCGCCGTCGAGGAGTCCATCAAGGGGATGTGCACCCAGAAGGAGGTCCGCTGCGTGCCGTTCCGCGAGCTGGTGGACTGGCTGGACGCCCAGGATCCCAAGGTCGTGGACTGGATGCGCACCCTCGACGTCGGCGAGGCGCCGAAGGAGGGCTGGGCGAAGTTCCTGACCGCGGGGCCGCCGCCCGCCCGGCCGACGGCCCCCGCCGGGGTCACGCCGGCTGCGGAGCCGGCTGAAGACGGGGCGGACGAGGGCTGACGAGAGCCTCGGCTCCTTCTTCGGACCCCTCGAACCCCTCGAACACCTCGGTCTCCTGGGGCCCGTCGGCCGCCTCCGCCGCCTGGGCCACCTCGGCCCCTTCCGCCGCCTCGGCCGCCTCGCGCAGGACGAAGCCGGGGTCGACCTGGTCCGCCAGGTCGACCCCGGTCTTCGCGTTTCCCCAGCTCTCCGCGTTCTTCACGTGGAACCGCACCATCTGCTCGGTGTACCGGTCCCAGTCGCGGTGCGCGTACGAGTCGTCCACCGCATCCTGGAGGGACTGGAGGGCGAGCCGGTTCGTCGCCTCCAGCAGCTCGAACGCGGCCGGCCGGCCCTTCTCCATGGCCCGCACCCAGTCGGAGTGCCCGACGGTGACGAGCAGGTCCTCGCCGACCTCGTCCTGGAGGAACTCGATGTCCTCGGGGCCCTGGACCTTGTTGCCGACGACCTTGAGGGCCACCCCGAAGTCCCGGGCGTACTCCTTGTACTGGCGGTAGACGGACACGCCCTTGCGGGTGGGCTCGGCGACCAGGAAGGTCACGTCGAAGCGGGTGAACATGCCGGAGGCGAAGGAGTCGGAGCCCGCGGTCATGTCGACGACGACGTACTCGTCGGGGCCGTCGACGAGGTGGTTGAGGCACAGCTCGACCGCCCCGACCTTGGAGTGGTAGCAGGCCACGCCCAGATCGGCCTCGGTGAACGGACCCGTGGCCATGAGCCGTACGGGCGCCCCGTCGAGCAGGAGCGTGCGCGCGCAGGCCTCGTACACCGGGTTGTCCTCGGTGACCCGCAGCAGGCGCGAACCCCGGCCGGGCGGAGTGGTCTTGATCATCGTGTCGGCGGACGCGATGCGCGGGTTGGAGCCCCGCAGGTAGTCCTTGATCAGGGGCAGGTGCGCGCCCAGGGCGGGCAGCTCGGCGGCTTCGTCCTCGCCGAGCCCGAGGGCGGCGCCCAGGTGCTGGTTGATGTCGGCGTCCACCGCGACGACGGGGGCTTCATTGGAGGCGAGGTGGCGGATGAAGAGGGAGGACAGCGTGGTCTTGCCGCTGCCGCCCTTTCCCACGAAAGCGATCTTCATGTTCACCAAGCGTAGTGGGTCGAAAGCGTAGAGTTGTCAAGGTGAGTGAAGAAGACCACTCCAAGGAGGGGTCGGTGCTACGGGTGCGCAGTGCGTAGGCTCCCTACTTATGAGTAGCGCTTCTGACCCGTTGGCCGCCCTGGCCGGGCTGCCGGGTGTCGCCGATTCCGTGGATTCCGTACGCAAGGCCGTGGACCGGGTCTACGGGCACCGGGTCATGCGCCGCCGCAGCGGCGAGATCACCTCGGAGGCCGCCCTGCGCGGCGCCCGGGCGAGCGCCGCGCTGTCGGGAGCGGACTGGGCGCTGGAAGAGGTGCGGCGCCGGACCGACTTCCGCGCCGAGCCCGAGGCCCTGACGGTGGGCGCCGCGCTGCGGCTCACCGCGGAGGCCGGTCAGCTGCTGAGCATCTGGCGCCAGTCGCCGCTGCGGGTTCTGGCGCGGCTCCACCTGGTCGCGTCGGGGTCGGCGGTGGAGGGGGACGTCGTGGGGCGGCCCCGCCTGGCGGGCGAGCCGGTGGACGAACCGCTGATCGGGCTCCCGCTGCCGAGCGCGGAGGAGGTCGCGGGCCGACTGGACGGCCTGTCCCGCCTGGTCATCGCGGGCGGGTCCGCCCCCGCCCTGGTCACGGCGGCGGTGGTGCACGGCGAGCTGCTGGCCCTGCGGCCCTTCGCCACCTGCAACGGACTGGTGGCGCGGGCGGCCGAGCGCATCGTCCTGATCAACAGTGGTCTGGATCCGAAGGCGATCTGCCCGGCGGAGGTCGGCCACGCGGAGCAGGGCCGGGAGGCGTACCTGGCCGCCTTCGAGGGCTACGTCTCCGGCACCGCGGAGGGGATGGCCGCCTGGATCGCCCACTGCGGCCGGGCGATCGAACTCGGTGTGCGCGAGTCGACGGCGGTCTGCGAGGCGCTGCAGCGCGGCGCGGCCTGAGCTCCGGGGGCCGGACCGACCGGACCGCCCGGGGTGTCGGGGTTTTCCGCCCGGACATGGGTTGCGGCGACACCGTACTGCTTTGGTGTCGCCGCTGGCATTCACGCCCAGTTACCAAGCGTCCTCGATGGTTGCCCATCAGGTCGGGAACTTTGCCCGTCACCTGGTGCGGCTGGCCCGTAATCGACGGGTCGACGTCGCGTGGGTGCTCGGCGTTCATGCTTCGGTCCGTGGGCCTTACTGCGTTTTAAAGATGATCCTCTCGGATGTTCTTTGGTCTCGCGGGCCGTTGCTTTATTTGTACTCCGCTTCGGTCCTATGCGAAACCCCTGGCTCCACTTTTTACTTTCCGGGGCGAGTCCGGCGAACCGGACGGCACGTATTGCCGCAGTTCAGGACAATCAGCTGCCGGCGGCCGCAGCCAGGGCCCCGGCCCGGCGCCTGCTCGCATACCAGACCAGGCCGGCGGTGGCGGCCGCCGCGCCCACGGCGGCGGCGGCGACCAGCGCGGGCCGCGCCGGCATCGACAGCCCGGGCAGCCGCTGCTTGAGGCGCACGGGACGGTTGAACACGAGGACCGGCCACTCCCGGGCCAGCGCCTCCCGGCGCAGCGCGCGGTCGGGATTGACGGCGTGCGGGTGCCCGACCGCCTCCAGCATCGGGATGTCGGTGGCCGAGTCGCTGTAGGCGTAGCAGCGGGCGAGGTCGTAGCCCTCGGACTCCGCGAGCTCGCGGACGGCTTCCGCCTTCGTGGGTCCGTAGGCGTAGTACTCGATCTCGCCGGTGAAGCAGCCGTCCTCGCCCACGACCATGCGCGTGGCGACGACGCGGTCGGCGCCGAGCATCTCCCCGATGGGCTCGACCACTTCTGCACCGGAGGTCGACACGATCACCACGTCGCGGCCGGCGGTGTGATGGGCCTCGATGAGGGACGCGGCCTCGTCGTAGATGATCGGGTCGATGAGGTCGTGCAGGGCTTCCGCGACGATCTCCCGGACCTGCTGCACGTTCCACCCCTTGCAGAGGGCGGAGAGGTACTCGCGCATCCGCTCCATCTGGTCGTGGTCGGCGCCGCCGGCCAGGAAGATGAACTGCGTGTACGCGGTGCGCAGCACGGCACGCCGGTTGATCAGTCCGCCCTGGTAGAAGGACTTGCTGAACGTCAGGGTGCTCGACTTCGCAATGACCGTCTTGTCCAGGTCGAAGAAGGCTGCGGTGCGAGGCGAGGAGTGCGGCAAGGGCTGATTTTCCACGCTCCGAGCATATGCGCCCACCATTCGGCGTAAGGTGTGGCGCGTGGGTTTGCCTGAGAAGGCTCTCGGGTACACCATGGAAGTCACGGATCGTTCGCGACCGTGCTAACCCGGTCTGGCTCCTCCCCCCCCGAGTCGGACCGTGGGGACGACCCCCGCTCTCCCCCCCGGCGGGGGTCGTCGCATGTCCGGACGCGGTTCGCGTCCCTGCCTTCGGCCCCAAGTGTCCATTCCTGCGGACCTCCCCGTCGTTCGGGGCCTCCACGGCGAAGGCCCTCACCCTCTGAGACTCGTGACGCTGCGTAGTGGTTCCGCCGCGCTCCGGAACTCACCTGAGTGGGTGACCGGGTTATTCACAATCGACTCGTTGTCCACAGTTTTCGAGCAAGATCCACTTCTTTTCCCCGATCGCGGCACGGTGATTCCGGCCGCGAAGTCCGCGGTGCTGGATTTCGCAGGGAGAAGGGGGCGGAGATCGTGGCTCGATCGAAGTCGTGTGAAACACCGGAGGCGGCGCCGACCGGAGCGGGGACCGCGTCCGCAGCGCCCGCCGGGAGCGGCGGCGGGCGCCCGCTGATCATCACTGAGGATCCCCTGCTGCTCGACGATCTGCTGCGGCTGTGCGCCGCCGCGGGAGCCGAGCCGCACGTGCTCCACGAGGTGCCGGAGCCGGGCGGCGCCGGCGGACCCCAAGGAGGCGTCGGATGGGAGTCCTCCCCGCTCGTGCTGGTCGGGGACGACGCGGCCCGGCGGGTGCGCGGGGCGCCACGCAGGGACGGCGTGTTCCTCGTGGGCCGGGACCTCGACGACCCCGCGGTGTGGCAGCGGGCGGTGGAGATCGGCGCGGAGGAGGTGCTGAGGATCCCCGACGCCGAGAGCCGCCTGGTCGACCGGATCGCCGACGTCGTGGAAGGAGCCGGGCGGCCCGCCCTCGCCGTCGGGGTGATCGGCGGCAGCGGCGGCGCCGGGGCCTCCACCCTCGCCTGCGCCCTCGCCGTGCGTGCCGCGCGCACCGGCGAGCGGACCATCCTCATCGACGGAGACCCCCTGGGCGGCGGCATGGACGTCCTCCTCGGGGGCGAGAACGCGGAAGGGATGCGCTGGCCCGACTTCGCGGCCTCGCGCGGACGGGTCGGCGCCGGAGCCCTGGAGGAGTCCCTGCCCGAACTGCACGCCCTGCGCGTGCTCAGCTGGGACCGCGGGGACCGGGTGGTCGTGCCGCCCGCCGCGATGCGGTCGGTGGTGGCCGCCGCCCGGCGCCGCGGCGGGGTCGTGGTGGTCGACCTCCCCCGGCGGGTGGACGAAGCCGTGGCCGAGGTGCTGGCCCAGCTCGACCTGGTGCTCATGGTGGTGCCCGGCGAGCTGCGGGCGGTGGCCGCCGCGGGCCGGGTGGCCGCGGGAGTGCGGATGGTGGCCCGGGACGTGCGCGTCGTCGTACGGGGGCGCTGGCCCGGCGGCCTCGAACCGGAGGCCGTGGCCGAGCTCCTGGGCGCGCCGCTGGCCGGTGAGGTGCCGGTCGAGGTGGGCCTCCCGGGCCGGGTCGCCGAGGGGGAACCGCCGGGGGCCCAGGGGCGGGGCGCTCTGGCCCGCTTCTGCGACGGCTTCTGGCAGCGCGCACTCGGCTCCGCCCAGGGGGTGCCGGCATGAGCGCCGTGCTCCTGGACGCGGTGCGCAGGCGGCTCGCCGAAACCGGGGCGGAACCGACGCCGGCGCGGGTGGCGGCGGCCCTGCGGGCCCAGGGCAGGCTGCTGGGCGATGCGGAGGTGCTCGGCGTCGCCGCCGAGTTGAGGTCCGAGCTGGTCGGCGCCGGCCCGCTGGAGCCGCTGCTCGCCGACCCGGAGGTCACCGACGTGCTCGTGGCGGCCCCCGACCGGGTGTGGGTGGACCGGGGCGGCGGGCTGGAGCTGACCGGGGTGACCTTCGAGGGCCCCGAGGGCGTGCGCAGGCTCGCCCAGCGGCTGGCCGCCGTGGCGGGACGCCGGCTGGACGACGCCCGGCCCTGGGTCGACGCCCGGATGCCGGACGGTACCCGGCTGCACGCGGTCCTCCCCCCGGTGTCCGTCGGCTCGGCCTGCCTCTCGCTGCGCGTGGTCCGGCCACGGGCGTTCACCCTCGAGGAACTGGTCGCGGCCGGCACCCTGCCGCCCGGCGGGCAGCGGCTGCTCCGGGAGATGGTCGAGGCCCGACTGTCGTTCCTCGTCTCGGGCGGGACCGGGACGGGCAAGACCACCCTGCTCAGCGCACTGTTGGGGCTGGTCGGCCCCGGCGAGCGGATCGTGCTGGCGGAGGATTCGGCCGAGCTGCGCCCCGATCATCCACACGTGGTGCGGCTGGAGACCCGGCCCGCCAATCAGGAGGGCGCGGGCCTGGTCACCCTGGCGGACCTGGTGCGGCAGGCGCTGCGGATGCGCCCCGACCGGCTGGTGGTCGGCGAGGTCCGCGGTCCTGAGGTGGCGGACCTCCTGGCCGCTTTGAACACGGGACACGAAGGAGGCTGCGGAACGGTACACGCCAATGCGGCCGCCCACGTGCCCGCCCGGCTGGAGGCGCTGGGGACGGCCGCCGGGCTCGACCGGGCTGCCTTGCACAGCCAGTTGGCGGCGGCGCTGACCCTGGTGGTCCACCTCGTCCGGGACCGGGAGGGGCGGCGCCGGGTGGCCGAGGTGCACGTGCTCGAACGGGACGCCGCCGGGTTGGTGATCACCGTGCCGGCGCTGCGCTGGGCCGCGCGGGGCTTCGTACGGGAGCGGGGCTGGGAGCGGCTGCGCCCGTTGCTGAGGGGTGCCCGGTGAGCCCGGGGGCGGCGCTGCCGGTGCCCGTGTTCGCCGGGGTGCTGTGTGCGGTGGCGGCCGCCTGGGGGCTGAGCGGCGCAGACCGGGTGGTCCGGCGGGCCCGGGTGGTGCTGGCCGGGGGCGGTCCGGTGGTGCCCCGCGGTCCGGCCCGGATGGAGTGGCTGCTGGCCGCCGTGCGGGTGCGGTCGGCGCGGTGGCGGGAGTGGTCCGTCCTCGGGGCGGGGCTGCTGGTCGCGGTGCTCGGCGGGTCGGTGATCCCGCTGCTGGCCGGGACCGTCGCGGTGCCGCTCGTGCGGCGGTGGCTGCGGACGCGGGCCCGGGAGCGGGCCCGGGCGGCCCGGGCCGCCGAGGTGGTGGCGCTGTGCGGTGCGGTGGTGGGTGAGCTGCGGGCGGGAGCTCAGCCCGGGCAGGCCCTGACTGCCGCGATACGGCGCACCACGCCCGGCCCCGGCGGCCCCGGGGCGGCGGAGGCGGGGGTACTGGCCGCCGCGGCGTTCGGCGGGGACGTGCCCGGGGCGCTGCGGCAGGCGGCCCGCGAGCCGGGCGCCGAAGGGCTGGCCGGGATGGCCGCCTGCTGGCGGGTGTCGGTGGACGGCGGGGCGGGCCTGGCCGCCGGGCTGGAGCGGCTGGAGGGCGCCCTGCGGGCCGAGCGGGACCGGCAGGAGTCGCTGCGGGCCCAGTTGGCGGGGGCGCGCTCCACGGCGGTGGTGCTCGCCCTGCTGCCCCTGGTGGGGCTGTTGATCGGCACCGGGCTGGGCGCGGATCCGCTGCGGGTGCTGCTGCACAGCCCGGTCGGATGGGGATGCCTGGTCGCGGGCGCGCTGCTGGAGGCGCTGGGACTGGTGTGGTGCCGGCGGATCGTACGGACGGGGGAGCGGTGATGGGCGGCTTCGCGATCCACAGGCTGGGGATGGGGCTGTGGCTGGCGGTGGCGGCGCTGTGCGCGGCCTCGGCGCTGGCGGCGCGGATGCGGGAGAGCCGGGTCCGGCGCAGGATCGGCCTCCTGCTCGGGGTGCGGCCGAGCCCGCGGGAGCCGGTGTGGCGTGCCCGGCTGCGCGGTGCGCCGGCCTTGTGGGCAGGGCCGGTCGGGGCGCTGGTGGCGGGCTGGGTGCTCGTCGGCGGGGCGGCCGGTGTGGCCGTCGGCGCGCTGGCCGCGCTCGGGGTGCGGCGCTGGCAGGCCAGGGCGCGTCCCCCGGCCTCGGTGGACCCGCGGGAGGCGGAGCGTCAGCTGCCGTTCGCCGCCGATCTGTTGGCCGCTTGTCTGGCGGCCGGCGCCGGTCCGGTGGAGGCCGCTGAGGTCGTGGGGGAGTCGCTCGGCGGCCCGGTGGGCGAGCGGCTGGCGCAGGCAGGGGCGGAACTGCGGCTCGGCGGTGAACCGGGCGCCGGGTGGGGGAGATTGGCGGAGATACCGGGTGCCCGTGCCCTCGCGGAATGCCTGGAGCGGGCCGCCCGGACGGGAGCGCCCGCCGCCGAACCGGTCTCCCGGCTGGCCTCGGCCCTACGGGAGGACCGCTGCCGGCAGGCGGGTGCCAGGGCGCAGCGGGCGGCCGTGCTCATCACGGCACCGGTCGGGTTGTGTTTCCTCCCCGCATTTCTTGCGATCGGGGTGGCCCCGGTGGTGATCGGAATGGCCTCGGGCCTTCTCGCGAACACCTGACGTCACATGAGCCACGCACATCAACAACGCACATTAACAACAGACATCAACAACAGACATCAACAACGGTAATCAACAGGAGGCTGACATGAGGATCATCTGGTTTCGGGTACGGACGGCACTGCGCGGTCGCGGAGGCGATGCGGGGATGTCCACTTCTGAATACGCCATGGGCACGATCGCGGCCTGTGCGTTCGCCGCTGTTCTGTACAAGGTGGTGACGAGCGAAGTGGTTTCCACGGCCCTTCAGTCGACCATCGGGAAGGCGCTCGATGTGCCGTTCTGAGGACGGATCCGGCGCCGGCCGGAAAAGGGGCGACCGGGGATATGTGACCGCGGAGGCGGCCCTGGTGATCCCGGCCCTGGTGCTGTTCGCCGCGCTCCTGGTGTGGGCGTTGATGTCGGCTGCCGCGCAGATCCGGTGCGTGGACGCGGCCCGGGCCGGCGCCCGGGCGGCAGCCCGCTCGGAGCCCGCGGAGGTGGCGGTGGCAGCGGCCCGGGCGGCCGCGCCGCCGGGGGCGCGGGTGGAGCTGGAGCGGGAGGGCGACCTCTGGCGGGTGCGGGTGGCTGCCCCGGCTCCCGGCCCGCGCGGGCTGCCGGTACGGCTCGGGGCGCAGGCGGTGGCCCTGGCGGAGGACAGCGTGGGGCCGCCGCCGTGAGCCGGGACCGGGGTTCGGCGACGGTGTGGGCGGTGCTGGTCGCCACCGTCCTGGGGGCGGTGTTCGGTGGTGTGCTGCTGCTCGGCCAGGCGGTGGTGGCCCGGCACCGGGCGGCGGCCGCCGCCGACCTGGCGGCGCTCGCGGCGGCGGCGTCGTGGGCCCATGGGCCGGAGGCGGCCTGTGCAGCGGCGCTGCGGGTGGCCCGGGCTCAGGGCGCTGCGCTGGGCGCCTGCGACCTCCGGGGCGAGGTCGCCGAGGTCTCGGCCCGCCCGGCGGCCGGGACCTTCACCCCGGCGATCCGGGCCCGCGCGGGCCCGTCGCAGGGCTGAGCCGCGGCCGGAAAGGATGCCGCCCCAATCCTTCCGGCCTGATCAGCACTAGGCAGGCGGGGACTGCGCCAGGAGGCGGGTGAGGAGGCGGATGGCGCCGCGCTTGTGGAGCGGGTCGTTGCCGTTGCCGCACTTGGGCGACTGGATGCAGGAAGGGCAGCCGGCCTCGCACTCGCAGGCCGCGATGGCGTCGCGGGTGGCCGTCAGCCAGGCGCGGGCCGTGTGGAAGGCCCGTTCCGCGAATCCGGCGCCGCCGGGGTGGCCGTCGTAGACGAAGACCGTGGGGAGGAGGGTGTCGGGATGCAGCGGCACGGAGACGCCGCCGATGTCCCAGCGGTCGCAGGTGGCGAACAGCGGGAGCAGCCCGATGGAGGCGTGCTCGGCGGCGTGCAGGGCGCCGCCGAGGATCTCCGGGCTGATTCCGGCCTCGTCGAGCTGGTCCTCGGTGACCGTCCACCACACGGCCCGGGTGCGCAGGGTGCGGGGCGGCAGGTCCAGCTTGGACTCGCCCAGGACCTCGCCGGTGATCAGTTTGCGGCGCAGATAGGAGACGACCTGGTTGGTGACCTCAACCGAGCCGTAGCAGAGCCGGGCCGGGCCCCAGGGGACCTCGGTCTCGGTCTCCAGGACGGAGATGGAGGTGGTGTCGCGGGCGGTGGTGGAGAAGGGCGGGTTCGCCTCTTCGACCAGGGCCGCCGCGCCCTCCAGGTCCAGGTGCTGCACGAGGTAGGTGCGGCCCTGGTGGAGGTGGACGGCCCCGTCGTGGACGGCGGTGTGCGCGGCCGACTCGTCGACCGTGCCCAGCAGCCGCCCGGTCGAGGCCTCGACGATCTGCACCGGGCGGCCGCCGCCGCCCCGGATGTCGGTGAGGTCCGAGGCCCGCTCCCGGCGGGTCCAGTGCCAGGCCGTGGCCCGCCGGCGCAGCAGCTTGGCCGCTTCCAGCTGGGGGAGGAGGTCCTCGGTCGACGGGCCGAAGAGGTCCAGGTCCGCTTCGGTCAGCGGGAGCTCCGCCGCGGCGGCGCACAGGTGGGGGGCGAGGACGTACGGGTTGTCGGGGTCCAGCACGGTGGCTTCGACGGGCCGGCGGAACAGCGCCTCGGGGTGGTGGACCAGATAGGTGTCCAGCGGGTCGTCACGGGCGATCAGCACGGCCAGGGCGCCCTGGCCCGCGCGCCCGGCGCGGCCCGCCTGCTGCCACAGGGAGGCCCTGGTGCCCGGGTAGCCGGTGATCAGGACGGCGTCCAGGCCCGCGACGTGCACGCCCAGCTCCAGGGCGCTCGTGGCGGCCAGGCCCAGCAGCTCGCCGGAGTGCAGGGCCCGCTCCAGGGCCCGGCGCTCCTCGGGCAGGTAGCCGCCCCGGTAGGCGGCGACCCGCCGGGCCAGGGAGCGGTCCACCGCGGAGAGGCGCTCCTGGGCGATCACCGAGATCAGCTCGGCGCCGCGCCGCGAGCGGACGAAGGCGACCGTACGGACCCCCTGGACGACCAGGTCGGTCAGCAGGTCCGCGGTCTCGGCCGTGGCCGTGCGGCGTACGGGCGCGCCCCTCTCGCCCCGCAGCTCGGTCAGGAGCGGCGGCTCCCACAGGGCGAAGACCACCTCGCCGCGGGGCGAGGCGTCCTCGGTGATCTCGATCACGCGGGTTCCGGTCAGCCGGGAGGCCGCCGCCGCCGGGTCGCTCGCGGTGGCCGAGGCCAGCAGGAACACCGGGTCGGAGCCGTAGCGGGCGCACAGCCGCCGCAGCCGGCGCAGTACCTGGGCCACGTGGGAGCCGAAGACCCCGCGGTAGCTGTGGCACTCGTCGATCACCACGTAGCGCAGTGCCTTCAGGAAGGAGGACCAGCGCGGATGGGCCGGGAGGATGCCGCGGTGCAGCATGTCGGGGTTCGTGAGGACGTAATTGGCGTACTGACGCACCCATTCGCGTTCTTCTACCGGCGTGTCGCCGTCGTAGACGGCAGGGCGGACCGCGGTGCCGAGCGGGGCGGCCAGGTCCCGTACGGCGCGCCGCTGGTCGGCCGCCAGGGCCTTGGTGGGGGCCAGGTAGAGGGCGGTGGCGCCGCGGCCGTTCGGAGCCTGGGCGCCGTCCGCGAGCGCGGAGAGGACGGGCGCCAGATAGGCCAGGGACTTGCCCGAGGCGGTGCCGGTCGCGACCACGACGGACTCCCCGTCCAGGGCGTGCTCGGCCACCTGGGCCTGGTGTTCCCACGGATGGTCGATTCCGGCGGCCTGAATCGCGGCTACGACATCCGTTCGGATGCGGTCGGGCCAGACTGCATGACGGCCCTCCCGAGGGGGCAAGTGCTCCGTATGGGTGATGCGCGCAGCCCGGGAAGACCCCCGTGATAGCCGGTCGAGGACCGTGCCGGGGGTGGGTTTGGGGTCCGCGGGTGCCGTGGGCCGACCGGGACGGTGAGTATTGGCCATTGGAACCGAGTGTGTCACTGGCGTGCGGGACAATGGTCCCAAGGCGTCGTGCGCGCCTGCCGGTAAGTGATTGAATGCCATCGCGGCAGCCAATCCCTCGCCTACCTTCGGGTGGGGAGGCCCCTGGGGGGCGCCGCTCGATAGCAAGGTGCTGGAGGATCCGTGGACCTGTCCCTGTCGACTCGCACTGTCGGCGACCGTACGGTCGTAGAGGTCGGTGGCGAGATTGATGTGTATACCGCGCCCAAGCTGCGCGAGCAGTTGGTCGAGTTGGTGAACGACGGCAGCTACCACCTGGTTGTCGACATGGAGCGAGTGGACTTCCTCGACTCCACCGGACTTGGTGTGCTCGTGGGAGGCCTCAAGCGCGTCCGCGCGCACGAGGGTTCGCTGCGTCTGGTGTGCAACCAGGAGCGCATCCTGAAGATCTTCCGCATCACTGGTCTGACCAAGGTGTTCCCGATCCACACCTCCGTGGAAGACGCCGTCAACGCCACCGACTGACGGCTCCCGCAGACAAGGAGCCGAAGGAGAGCGGGGGTACCGGGCCACAGGTGGCCCGGGCCCCTGTCAAGGCACGCCCGTTGTCCGAGGGGGACGCGCATGGCCACCGTTGAACTGCGCTTCAGCGCCCAGCCCGAACACGTCCGGACGGCCCGCCTCGTCGCGGCCGCCGTGGCGCGCCGGGCCGGAGTGGAGGAAGCCGTCCTCGACGAGGTCCGCCTCGCCGTGGGTGAGGCCTGCTCGCGCGCCGTCGGACTGCACCGCAGCAACGGGCTGACCGCGCCGGTCCGGGTCGTCCTGACCGAGGAGGAGAAGGTGTTCTCCATCGAGGTCGGCGACGAGGTTCCCGGACCGGGCGGCGGCCCGGCCGATGCCGTGTCCGGCATCACGGCCGTCCTGGACCCCGACATCGAGGGGGAGGACGAGATGGGTCTCGCCGTGATCAGCGGGCTCGTCGACGACGTCGAGGTGACCAGTGGGGAATCGGGCGGGACCATCCGGATGAGCTGGCCGGTCGCGGGAGCCGCCGACCTGCCGTAGATCCACTGCGCGCGGAATCCTTCGTATCTTCCGATCTTTATCAAGGCCCTGCTGAGCAGGGCCTTTTTCATTTCCCTAGATCAATGACCCGGCGTCAATGCCTTTGCCCCATTACTTCTTTCGGGGGTAATGGAGTGACGCGATCTATTGCTGAGGAGCAAGAGCACGCCAATTCCGTTTCCTGCGCACTGTTTTGATCAGGGTGCGCTCCTTACAATCCGTCCACATCTTGAGCTCATCACGTCAAGGAGGACGAATGACGGGGCTCTTCACCCCTATCGCGCCGGACCGCACCTCTGATCTGGCAGCCGCAGTACTCACCGATGACAATCGGCTCATCGTGATCGTCATCGCGGCCGTGGCACTGGCCGCGCTCGTCGTCGCGCAGATCCTGGTCCGCCAGGTGCTCGCCGCCGACGAGGGAACCGAAAGCATGAAGAAGATCGCCGCGGCGGTGCAGGAGGGCGCCAACGCCTATCTGGGCCGCCAGCTGCGCACCCTCGGCGTGTTCGCCGTCGTGGTGTTCTTCCTGCTCTTCCTGCTCCCCGCCGACACCTGGTCGCAGCGGGCGGGACGTTCCGCCTTCTTCCTCGTGGGCGCCCTCTTCTCGGCGGCCACGGGCTACATCGGCATGCGGCTCGCGGTCCGCGCCAACGTCCGCGTCGCCGCGGCCGCACGCGAGGCCACCCCCGCCGAGGGCGAGCCCGCCAAGGACCTGACCGAGGTCGCCCACAAGGCGATGAAGATCGCCTTCCGCACGGGCGGCGTGGTCGGCATGTTCACCGTCGGCCTCGGCCTGCTCGGCGCCTCCTGCGTCGTCCTGGTCTACGCGGCCGACGCACCCAAGGTCCTGGAGGGCTTCGGCCTCGGCGCCGCGCTGATCGCGATGTTCATGCGTGTCGGCGGCGGCATCTTCACCAAGGCCGCCGACGTCGGCGCCGACCTGGTCGGCAAGGTCGAGCAGGGCATTCCGGAGGACGACCCGCGCAATGCCGCGACCATCGCCGACAACGTGGGCGACAACGTCGGCGACTGCGCCGGAATGGCAGCCGACCTCTTCGAGTCGTACGCCGTCACCCTGGTGGCCGCGCTCATTCTCGGCAAGGCCGCCTTCGGCGACCTGGGCCTGGCCTTCCCGCTGATCGTCCCCGCGATCGGCGTGATCACCGCGATGATCGGCATCTTCGCCGTGTCCCCGCGGCGCAGCGACCGCAGCGGAATGACCGCCATCAACCGCGGCTTCTTCATCTCCGCGGTGATCTCGCTGGTGCTGGTCGCGATCGCCGTCTACGCGTACCTGCCGGCCACCTACAAGGAGCTCGTGGGCGTCGAGAACGCCGCGATCACCAACCACTCCGGGGACCCGCGCATCCTGGCCGTCGTCGCCGTCGCGATCGGCATCGTGCTCGCGGCCCTGATCCAGCAGCTGACCGGCTATTTCACCGAGACCAACCGCCGTCCCGTCCGGGACATCGGCAAGTCCTCCCTCACCGGGGCGGCCACCGTCGTCCTCGCCGGCATCTCCGTCGGCCTGGAATCCGCGGTCTATACGGCACTGCTGATCGGCCTCGGTGTCTACGGGGCGTTCCTGCTCGGCGGTACGTCGATCATGCTGGCGCTCTTCGCGGTGGCCCTGGCCGGCACCGGCCTGCTCACCACCGTCGGCGTCATCGTCGCCATGGACACCTTCGGCCCGGTCTCCGACAACGCCCAGGGCATCGCCGAGATGTCCGGCGACGTCGAGGGCGCGGGGGCGCAGGTCCTGACCGACCTGGACGCGGTGGGCAACACCACCAAGGCCATCACCAAGGGCATCGCCATCGCCACGGCCGTGCTCGCCGCGGCCGCGCTGTTCGGCTCGTACAACGACGCGATCGCCACCGCGGTCAAGGAGGTCGGGGCCAAGGCCGGGGAGATGAACCTCAGCCTGGACATCGCGCAGCCCAACAACCTGGTCGGGCTGATCCTGGGCGCGGCGGTGGTGTTCCTGTTCTCGGGCCTCGCCATCAACGCGGTCTCGCGCTCCGCGGGCGCCGTGGTCTACGAGGTGCGCCGCCAGTTCCGCGAGCACCCCGGGATCATGGACTACTCCGAGAAGCCCGAGTACGGGCGCGTGGTGGACATCTGCACCAAGGACGCGCTGCGCGAGCTCGCCACGCCCGGCCTGCTCGCCGTCCTCACGCCGATCGCCGTCGGGTTCACCCTGGGCGTCGGCGCCCTCGGCTCCTTCCTCGCGGGCGCCATCGGCACGGGCACGCTCATGGCCGTGTTCCTGGCCAACTCCGGCGGCGCGTGGGACAACGCGAAGAAGCTGGTCGAGGACGGCCACCACGGCGGCAAGGGCAGCGAGGCCCACGCGGCGGTCGTCATCGGCGACACGGTCGGCGACCCGTTCAAGGACACCGCCGGCCCGGCCATCAACCCGCTGCTGAAGGTCATGAACCTGGTGGCCCTGCTGATCGCCCCGGCGGTCGTGCAGTTCAGCTACGGGGCCGACACCAGTGCGACCGTACGGGCGGTGGTCGCGGTCCTCGCGATCGGCGTCATCATCGGCGCGGTGTACGTCTCCAAGCGTCGCGGCATCGCCGTGGGCGAGGACAGCGAGGGCGGAGCCGCCGAGCGGGTGGGCCAGCAGGCCGACCCCGCGACGGTCTCCTGACCCGGGGCACGACAGCGGTAGGGGCAGGGGGCATCGGGCCGGGCAGGGCCGGCCGGATGCCCGTACGCCCGAACGGCGGACAGGCGGCGCGGACTGACGCGCCGTCTGTCCGCCTTTGTGCGGAGCCGGATGGCGGCCGTGTATCTTCCGGGCCGAGAGCCTTCGAAGGGACCAATCCGGTGAACAAGAAGCTTGCGGCCGCAGTGGCGGGCGGTGCGGTACTGATGCTCGTCCTGTCGGGCTGCGGTGGGGACGACAGCGACAAGAAGGCCGACGCCTGGGCCAAGAAGGTCTGTGACCAGTGGCAGCCCGAGCTCAAGAAGGTCGAGGCGGCCAACGCCGAGATCAAGCGCGTGGCGACCGAGAGCAGCAAGCCCGAGGAGGTCCAGAAGACCGACTCGGCGGCGTTCGCGACCATGTCCGAGTCGTACAAGACGATGGGGAGCGCGCTGCAGGGGGCGGGAGTCCCGCCGGTCAAGAACGGCCAGGCGACCCTGGACGCGGCGGTCAAGGGCTTCGAGGAGACCTCCAAGGGCTACGCCGACCTGAAGGCCAAGATGGACGCCCTCGACGCCAAGGACCAGACGAAGTTCGCCGAGGGGCTCAAGGAGCTGGCGGGCGGCCTCCAGGAGGCCACGAAGGGCGGCAAGGACGCCCTGGCCCAGCTCAACGCGGGGGGCCTGGACAAGGCGATGAACAGCCAGAAGGGCTGCCAGGTCGCGGCGCCCTCGCCGTCGCCCAAGTAGCGCGGTGGGCAGGTGAGCTGACGACGGCCCGGCGGCCGTGTCCCGAAGGGGCGCGGCCGCCTCGTCGTGTCGCGGCGGGTCCCGGCCGCCGCCTCGCCGGCGGTGCGTGTGCGCCGGAGTCGGCGCGTCGCAGCCGGTCCGTGCCCCCGCCCCGCCGCCGGCGCCGGGCCGCTGTCTCTCGGTTCGGGCGGATCCGCCCTGCCGACAGCCGCGCGGGCGCACGGATTGTCGGCCCCAGCGGCCACAATGGTGGGGTGAGTACCACCAGCCTTCCCTCGCCCGACCACGCCGCCGAGTTGCGCACCGCCCTGCTGGCCGCCGGTTTCACCGCCGACGGGCTGCTCGACCTGCTCGGTGCCCCCGCGTACGCCGCGCTCGCCCGCAGCGAGACGGTCCCCGCCCTGCGCGCCACCCGCAGCCGCGGCAACGGCCTCGCCAGCCTGGTCCGGCTCTTCCTGCTGCAGCAGCCGGAGCCGTACGTGCACGCCGCGGAGGCGCTGCCCGTCGAGGCCGCGCTGGCCGACGGATGGCTGCGCCGGGAGGGCGACGAGGTGCACGCCACCGTCGACGTGCGCCCGTACGGCGGGCCCGACGGCGAGGACTGGTTCATCGTCTCCGACCTCGGCTGCGCCGTCGGCGGGGCCGGCGGGATCGGCAGCCGGGAAGAGGGAGTGGTCCTCGGGGTCGGCGGTGCCTCCACCACGCTGGCCGGGATCACCGTCCGCGTCCCGGTGGGCTCCGCCCTCGACCTCGGCACCGGATCGGGCATCCAGGCGCTGCACGCGGCGCAGCACGCCACCCGGGTCACGGCCACCGACGTCAACCCGCGGGCCCTGGAGTTCACCCGGTTGACGCTCGCGCTGTCCGGCGCCCCGGAGGCGGAGCTGCTCACCGGCTCGCTCTTCGAGCCGGTGGGGGATGCGACGTACGACCTGATCGTGTCCAACCCGCCGTTCGTGATCTCCCCCGGCGCCCGCCTCACGTACCGCGACGGCGGCATGGGCGGCGACGACCTGTGCCGCACCCTGGTCCAGGAGGCCGGCGCACACCTCAACCCCGGCGGGTACGCGCAGTTCCTCGGCAACTGGCAGCACGTGGAGGGCGAGGACTGGCGCGACCGCGTCCGCGCCTGGGTGCCGCGCGGCTGCGACGCGTGGATCGTGCAGCGCGACGTACAGGACGTGACGCAGTACGCCGAGCTGTGGCTGCGGGACGCGGGCGACCACCGCACCGACCCCGCCGAGTACGCGCGGCGCTACGAGGACTGGCTCGACGAGTTCGAGGCGCGCAAGACGAAGTCCGTCGGCTTCGGGTGGATCACCCTGCGCCGGACGGACGCGGCCGAGCCCTCGATCGTGGTGGAGGAGTGGCCGCACTCGGTGGAGCAGCCGCTCGGCGAGACCGTGCTGGCCCACTTCGCCCGGCAGGACTACCTGCGCGACCACGATGACGCGGCGCTGCTGGAGGGCTACTTCCAGCTGGCCGGCGAGGTCGTCCAGGAGCAGGTCGGCTCGCCCGGCTCGGAGGATCCGGAGCACGTCGTGCTCCGGCAGCACCGCGGAATGCGGCGCGCGACCAAGGTCGACACGGTCGGAGCGGGTTTCGCGGGAGTGTGTGACGGCTCACTGACCGCGGGACGGATCCTGGACGCGATCGCGCACCTGGTGCAGGAAGATCCGGTCGTGCTGCGGGACCGGACGCCGGAGGCGATCCGGATGCTGGTCGAGCAGGGTTTCCTGGAGCCGGTCACGGGCCCCGCGCACTAGCCGGAACCTGGATGTAACCGGGGGTTCGCCTGCCGTACGCGAAGTGCTGGAAGGCTCTGCGCAGCGGGATCCGGGCGGATCCTGTGAGCGGCCCATGGGGAGGGGAGAACGGCAGGGAAAGCGGCCCGGAGATTTTCGCGGACGCCGTGTTCCTGCTGTTCGGGGCCGCTCTGCAGGCCTGGACGGGGGCGCGCGCCCGGCGCGGCGCGCCGGTGGCCGAGGGCGTGCGCCCCGTCGCGGCCGTACCGCCGGCGCTGCCCGCCGCCGGCGCGTCGCCGGCCCTCGGGGCGCGGTGCCCCGCGAGGCACCCACGAGAGGGCCGCGGCCGACCCGGTCCGGCGGTGACGGCCGACGTGAAACCCGATGTGGAAGAGGGTTCCGGGGTGGGTCCGGGAGCGGGGGCCAGACGGCCCCCCGGACACTCGGCCCGGTGATCGGCAAGGGCCCGGCGCGGCATCCGGGCGGCAGAACCGGCGCTTGTCGGGTTACCGTTCGAGTGGCCGTTGCGGGCTTGTGCCGTTTGACACGGGGGCGGGTTGTACCGTCACACTCCGCAGCGTCGCCGTACTGCGACCGAGTGCCGACCGGAGAGAAGAGCCAAGTTGTCCCCGACTAGCGAGACCGCAAAGGGCGGCCGCCGACTCGTCATCGTCGAGTCCCCTGCCAAGGCGAAGACGATCAAGGGCTACCTCGGCCCGGGATACGTCGTCGAGGCGAGCGTCGGGCACATCCGCGACCTCCCGAACGGCGCGGCCGAGGTTCCCGACAAGTACACCGGCGAGGTCCGTCGCCTCGGTGTGGACGTCGAGCACGACTTCCAGCCGATCTACGTCGTCAACGCGGACAAGAAGGCCCAGGTCAGGAAGCTCAAGGAGCTGCTGGCCGAGTCCGACGAACTCTTCCTCGCCACCGATGAGGACCGCGAGGGCGAAGCCATCGCGTGGCACCTGCAGGAAGTCCTCAAGCCCAAGGTCCCCGTCCACCGGATGGTCTTCCACGAGATCACCAAGGACGCGATCCGCGACGCCGTCGCCAACCCGCGCGAGCTCAACCAGCGCATGGTCGACGCCCAGGAAACCCGCCGCATCCTCGACCGCCTCTACGGCTACGAGGTCTCGCCGGTCCTGTGGAAGAAGGTCATGCCGCGGCTGTCGGCCGGGCGCGTCCAGTCGGTGGCCACCCGCCTCGTCGTCGAGCGGGAGCGCGAGCGCATCGCCTTCCGGTCCGCCGAGTACTGGGACCTGACCGGAACCTTCGCCACCGGGCGCACCGGTGACGCGTCCGACCCCTCGACGCTGGTCGCCCGCCTGAACACGGTGGACGGCAAGCGCGTCGCCCAGGGTCGCGACTTCGGCTCGAACGGGCAGCTCAAGAGCGAGGTGCTGCACCTCGACGAGGCAGGTGCGCGGGCGCTCGCCGCCGCGCTGGCGGACACCTCGTTCGCCGTCCGCTCGGTCGAGTCCAAGCCGTACCGCCGCTCCCCGTACGCCCCGTTCCGCACGACCACGCTCCAGCAGGAGGCCTCGCGCAAGCTGGGCTTCGGTGCGAAGGCGACCATGCAGGTGGCGCAGAAGCTGTACGAGAACGGCTTCATCACCTACATGCGTACGGACTCCACCACGCTGTCGGACACCGCGGTGTCGGCGGCGCGGGCGCAGGTCACCCAGCTCTACGGGGCCGACTACCTGCCGGAGAAGCCGCGTGTCTACGCGGGCAAGGTCAAGAACGCGCAGGAGGCGCACGAGGCGATCCGGCCCTCGGGTGATCGTTTCCGCACCCCGGCCGAGACCGGCCTGTCCGGCGACCAGTTCCGCCTCTACGAGCTCATCTGGAAGCGGACCGTCGCCTCCCAGATGAAGGACGCGGTCGGCAACAGCGTCACCGTGAAGATCGGCGGTCGTGCGGCCGACGGGCGGGACGCCGAGTTCACCGCCTCCGGCAAGACGATCACCTTCCACGGCTTCATGAAGGCCTACGTCGAGGGTGCGGACGACCCGAACGCCGAGCTCGACGACCGCGAGAAGCGCCTGCCGCAGGTCGCGGAGGGCGACGCGCTCGCCGCCGAGGAGATCACGGCGGACGGCCACTCGACCAAGCCGCCGGCCCGCTACACCGAGGCCTCGCTGGTCAAGGAGCTGGAAGAGCGCGAGATCGGCCGCCCGTCGACGTACGCGTCGATCATCGGCACGATCCTCGACCGCGGCTACGTCTTCAAGAAGGGCACGGCGCTCGTGCCGTCCTTCCTGTCGTTCGCCGTGGTGAACCTGCTGGAGACGCACTTCGGCCGCCTGGTCGACTACGACTTCACCGCGAAGATGGAGGACGACCTCGACCGCATCGCGCGCGGCGAGGCCCAGTCCGTGCCGTGGCTGAAGCGCTTCTACTTCGGCTCGGAGGACGCGACCGAGGTCGTGCCCGCCGACGGGGACCACCTCGGCGGTCTGAAGGAGCTGGTCACGGACCTGGGCGCGATCGACGCCCGCGAGATCTCCTCCTTCCCGGTCGGCGAGGGCATCGTGCTGCGGGTCGGCCGCTACGGGCCGTACGTGGAGCGGGGCGAGAAGGACGCGGAGGGCCACCAGCGGGCCGACGTGCCGGACGACATGGCTCCGGACGAGCTGACGGTCGCGTACGCGGAGGAGCTCTTCGCCAAGCCGAGCGGCGAGTTCGAGCTCGGCAAGGACCCGGTCAGCGGGAACCAGATCGTCGCCAAGGACGGCCGCTACGGGCCGTACGTGACGGAGATCCTTCCCGAGGGCACGCCGAAGACGGGCAAGAACGCGGTCAAGCCGCGGACGGCCTCGCTCTTCAAGTCCATGAGCCTGGACACGGTCACGCTCGACGACGCGCTGAAGCTGATGTCGCTGCCGCGGGTGGTCGGCGTGGACGCGGAAGGCGTGGAGATCACGGCCCAGAACGGCCGCTACGGCCCGTACCTGAAGAAGGGCACGGACTCGCGGTCGCTGGAGACCGAGGACCAGCTGTTCTCGATCACGCTGGACGAGGCGCTGGCCATCTACGCACAGCCCAAGCAGCGGGGCCGGGCCGCGGCCAAGCCCCCGCTGAAGGAGCTGGGCACGGACCCGGTCAGCGAGAAGCCGGTGGTGGTCAAGGACGGCCGCTTCGGGCCGTACGTGACGGACGGCGAGACGAACGCGACGCTGCGGCGGGACGACGACGTCGAGACGATCACGCCGGAGCGGGGCTACGAGCTGCTCGCCGAGAAGCGGGCGAAGGGTCCGGCCAAGAAGACGGCGAAGAAGGCCCCGGCCAAGAAGGCCCCGGCGAAGAAGGCGACGGCGGCGAAGACCGCTGCCGCGAAGAAGACGACGGCGGCCAAGAAGACGACCGCCGCGGCGAAGAAGACGACGGCCAAGAAGACAGTGGCGAAGAAGGCGGCGGCAGCCGCCCCGACGGACGAGTAGCCCCGACGGACGAGTAGCCCCGACGGCTCCGGAACAGGGCTCCGTGCGAAAGCGCACGGGGCCCTGTCCCTGTCCTCGTGGGGCCCTGTCCTCGTGGGGCGCCGGGCGGCACGTCCGGCCTCGCCTGCGTTCGAGGCGAGGGGCCTCGGGGCAGAGCTGCCGCAACGGCGCCGCCCGTCTGGGCCGCGCCGGGTCCGGGAGCGGGCGCCGGGAGCCCGGGGGAGAGGTGGGTCCGGGGTCACAGCGGACCTTGTCCACAGGCCTCCGCACCCGCCAAGCGCAGCGGATAGGCTGGGCGGATGACGCGAGCCGAGCAGCCGACGGTCGTGACCGCCCCCGCGAACCCCACCTACGACGAAGCCCTAGCCGCGGATTCCCGCGAGCGTGCGGTGCGCGCACTGCTGCGCACCCCAAGGCTGCGCCGGCTGTGGAGCGCCCAGTTGGTGAGCGGCATCGGAGATGCCCTCGCCCTGCTGGCGCTGGTGCTGCTGGCCCTCCAGGCGGCCGTCACGGAAGAGGCCTTCGGCGGCGGCTACCGCGGCGCGGCCCTCGCCGTGGCCGTCGTCTTCGGCGTCCGTATCCTCGCGACCCTGTTCTTCGGCGCGGTCCTGCTGGGCCCGCTGTCCGGTCTGCTCGCCCCCGGCGGCAAGCTGGACCGCCGCTGGACGATGATCGGCGCCGACGGGCTCCGGCTCGGGCTCTTCGTCGTCGCCCCGCTGTGGCTCGACTGGATCCCGGCCCACGCGCTCACCGCCCTGCTGGTCACCGTCTTCGTCGCCGGCGCAGCCGAGCGGGTGTGGACCCTGGCCAAGGAGAGCGCCGCCCCCGCCCTGCTGCCGGCGCCGCCGCCCGAGGGGGCGACCGTACGGCCGCTCCCGGACCACATGGACGCGCTGCGGCGGCTGACGCTGCGCACGTCCTTCGCGGCGCTCCCGATCGCCGCGGCCGCGCTGCTCGCCGCCACCCTCGTCGGCAAGGCCCTCGCGCTCGGCATCGACTGGTTCGCCGCGAACCAGGCCGCGCTCGGCTCGTACGTGGCCTCCGGCCTCTTCGCGGCGTCCGTCTCACTGCTGCTGCCGCTGGTGCTGCCTGGGGCGAAGACCCCGCGGCCCCGTTCGCCGCTGGAGGGCCTGCGCGCCCCCAAGGCGGGGGACCGGCCGGACAAGGGCCGTACCGGCGCGATCCCGCTGCTGGTCCTGGCCTGCGCGGCGGTCGCCGGTGCGGTGTCCTGCGCCGTGGCCGTGGCCGTCCTGCACGCCTTCGACCTCGGCGGCGGCCCGGCCGCCTTCGCCCTGTTCGTCCTCGCGCTGGTCGGCGGCACCGCCGCCGGCATCCGGGCCACCCAGGCCGGCAAGGTACTGCCCGCCCTGTCCCGGCGCCGTCTGCTGGCCTTGGCCATAGCGGTCGCGGGTCTCGCGCTGCTGCTCACCGGGCTGGTCCCGGACACGGCGACCGTGCTGTTCCTGTCGCTGCTCGCCGGCGTCGCCGCGGGTGTCGCCGCGCACACCGGCCACGCGCTGCTGGACCAGGAGACCGAGGAGTTCCGCCGGGCCCGGATCACCGAGCACCTGCAGGCGGTCGTGCGGGTGGCCGTGGCGCTCGGCGCCCTCGCCGCACCCGTGCTGGCCGCGATGATCGGGCCGCACCGGCTGGGCGGGGGCGAGGTCGTCTTCGCACACGGCGGCGCCGCCTTCACGCTGATGCTGGTCGGCGCCCTGCTGCTGCCGGTCGCCGCGGTGGTCCTGGCCAAGGCCGACGACCGCACCGGCGTACCCCTGCGGCGCGACCTGCGCGAGGCGCTGCGCGGCGGGGAGCCGGTGCAGGCGCCGTCCGGCACCGGGTTCTTCATCGCCCTGGAGGGCGGCGACGGCGCCGGCAAGTCCACCCAGGTGCAGGCGCTGGCCGACTGGATACGGGGCAAGGGCCACGAGGTCGTCGTGACCCGCGAGCCGGGGGCCACACCGGTCGGCAAGCGGCTCCGTTCGATCCTGCTCGACATCTCCTCGGCCGGTCTGTCGAACCGCGCCGAGGCACTGCTGTACGCCGCCGACCGCGCGGAGCACGTGGACACGGTGGTGCGTCCGGCCCTGGAGCGCGGCGCGGTGGTCATCTCCGACCGCTACATCGACTCCTCCGTGGCCTACCAGGGCGCCGGGCGCGACCTGTCCCCGACGGAGATCGCGCGGATCTCGCGGTGGGCCACCGACGGGCTCGTCCCCAACCTGACCGTGCTCCTCGACGTGTCGCCGGAGGCGGCGCGCGAGCGGTTCACGGAGGCCCCGGACCGGCTGGAGTCGGAGCCGGCGGAGTTCCACCAGCGGGTGCGGTCCGGGTTCCTGACGCTGGCCGCGTCCGACCCGGGGCGCTACCTGGTGGTCGATGCGGGCCAGGATCCGGACTCGGTGACCACCGTCGTACGCCACCGGCTGGACCGGATGCTCCCGCTCTCCGAGGCCGAGGTGGCCGCCCAGGCGGAGGCCCGGCGGCTCGCCGAGGAGGAGGCGCGGCGCAAGGCGGAGGAAGAGGCCGCGCGCAAGGCGGAGGAAGCCCGGCTCAAGGCCGAGGAGGAGGCCCGCCTCGCACGGGAGGCCGAGGCCGCCCGGGTCAAGGCCGAGGCCGAGGCCGCCCGCAAGGCGGAGGAGGAGCGGATCCGCGCCGAGGAAGAGGCACGGGCCCGCGCCGAGGCCGAGCGGCTGCGCGCGGAGGCCGAGGAGCGGGCGCGGGCGGCCGAGCAGGAGCGGCTGCGCCGGCAGGCGGAGGAGGAGGCCCGGCTGCGGGCCGAGGCCGAGGAGCGGCGGCTGGAGAAGCAGCGCCGGGCCGAAGAGGCCCTGCTGAAGGCCGAGGAAGCGCGCCGGCTCGCGGCGGCAGCGGCCGCCGAGGCCGCGGCCGAGGCATCGGCGGCCGCGGCGGCTTCTGCGGCGCAGGCCGCGGCGGCTACTGCGGCGCAGGCTTCGGCTGCTCAGGCCCCCGCCGCACCGGTCCGTAAGACGGAGCAGGACGGGCCGCATCCGGACGACGCGGTGACGCTCGAGACCCCGGCGCTCCGGCGGGTCGTCCAGCCGGACGACATCACGCAGACCGTGCCCGTCCCCAAGGTCGACACGACGAAGCCGCCGGTGCGGCCGACCGACGAGACGGCCGTACTGCCCCCCGTGCGCCCGCAGGCCTCGCGGCCCACGGCCCGGCGCCCCGAGGAGAACCCGGCCGACCGGGTGCCGCCGGGCATCTTCCGGGACTCCGGCAGCAGCGCGGGCGCTTCCGGCGAGGACCGTACGCGCGAGCTCCCCGTCCTCGGCGAGGACGGTCGCCCGCGCCGGGCGCGTTCGGACTGGGCCGAGGAGACCCCGCTGGACGACCTGCCGACGCTGGCGGACGAGCTGCTGGGCCGCCACCGCGAGGACGAGCACGGCGAGGACGACGAGCGGGGATCGCGCCGAGGGCGCTGACCCGGGCGGGACCGGATTGTCAGTGCCGCGCGCCACAATGGGTGCACGCAGAGTGAAGTGAAAGGTGGTGGGCGGGATGCCCGTATGGGACGACCTGGTGGGACAGGAGCGGGTCCAAAAGCAGCTCGCCGCCGCCGCCCGCGATGCGGACGGCCTGGTCACGGCCATCACGGACGGGACGCCGCCGCCCGCCGCGTCCAGGATGACCCACGCCTGGCTGTTCACCGGCCCGCCCGGCTCGGGGCGCTCCACCGCCGCCCGCGCCTTCGCGGCCGCCCTGCAGTGCACCAGCCCTGACCGGGCCCTCGGGGGCGAGCCGGGCTGCGGGTTCTGCGACGGCTGCCACACCACCGTCGTCGGCACGCACGCCGATGTGGAGATCGTGCGCACCGATCTGCTGTCGATCGGTGTGAAGGAGACCCGCGAACTGGTGCGCCGCGCCCAGCTCTCCCCGGCCGTGGGCCGCTGGCAGGTCATCGTCCTGGAGGACGCCGACCGGCTCACCGAGGGCGCGGGGAACGTGATCCTCAAGGCCGTGGAGGAGCCCGCTCCGCGGACGGTGTGGCTGCTGTGCGCGCCCTCGCTGGAGGACGTCCTGCCCACGATCCGCTCCCGCTGCCGGCACCTGATCCTGCGCACCCCGCCGGTCCACGCCGTGGCCGAGGTGCTCGTGCGGCGCGACGGCATCGAGCCCGCCGTCGCCGAGGCCGCCGCCCGCGCCACCCAGGGGCACATCGGGCGGGCCCGCAGGCTCGCGACCGACGAGGCCGCCCGCTCGCGCCGGGCGACCGTCCTCAAGCTGCCCCTCCGCGTCGACGACGTGGGTGGCTGCCTCAAGGCCGCGCAGGAGCTGGTCGAAGCCGCCGCCGAGGACGCCAAGCAGGTCGCGGAGGAGGTCGACACCAAGGAGACCGAGGAGCTGAGGGCCGCGCTCGGTGCCCAGGCGGGCGCCGGCAGCCGGATGCCGCGCGGTACGGCGGGCGTGATGAAGGAGCTGGAGGACCGGCAGAAGCGCCGCCGCACCCGCACCCAGCGCGACAGCCTGGACCTGGCGCTGACCGACCTCACCGGTTTCTACCGGGATGTGCTGGCCCTGCAGCTCGGCTCGTCCGTGGCCATCGCCAATGATGAGATACGCCCGGACCTCGACCGGATCGCCCGCGCCTCGGGCCCCGAGCGAACCCTGCGCCGGATCGAGGCGATCATCGCCTGCCGCGAGGCCCTGGACCGCAACGTGGCGCCCCTGCTCGCGGTCGAGGCGATGACGATGTCCCTGCGCGCGGGCTGATGCGCGCCTTGACGTGCGGGCCGATGCGCGGGCCGATGCGGGGCCGATGCGCGGGTTGACCGGTCCGCGGCGTCCACGCCGGGTTGACCGGCTCACCCGTACGGGCGGACCGGCCGCCCGGCCCTGAACGGTGCCGGGCGCTTCCCGGTCCGTGCCGCGCCCGCCGGCGGCCACGGACGGGGTGGAAGCGCCCGGTGATCGGCGGTGGCCTGGTCCCGGTCGGCAGGACGTAGGCTCCGAGGATGGACACCAGTCGCCTGCTGCGTACCACCGGGACCGTGATCGCGGCCGCCGGGCTGCTGCTCGTCGGATGCACCTCCGGCGGGTCGGCAGGCCCCAAGGCCTCCGCGTCCTCCGGAGGGGGGTCCGCTTCGCCGTCGGGGCAGCCGTCCCCCGACGCGGCGGCGCTGCGCCCGTACTACGAGCAGAAGCTGACCTGGCGCGACTGCGGTGTCCCCGGGTTCCAGTGCTCCACGATGAAGGCCCCGCTGGACTACGCGAACCCGGGCTCCGGCCAGGACGTCGACATCGCCGTGTCCCGCCGCCCGGCGGGCGGCCCGGGCAAGCGGCTCGGTTCCCTGGTGGTCAACCCGGGCGGCCCGGGCGGATCCGGCATCGGGTACCTCCAGGCGTACGCGGGGATCGGCTATCCCGCGCCCGTCCGCGCCCTGTACGACATGGTCTCCTTCGATCCGCGCGGGGTGGACCGCAGCAGCCCCGTCGAGTGCCTGACCGGCCCGGCGATGGACAAGTACACGCAGGTGGACCAGACCCCGGACGACGCCGCCGAGCGGGGGCAGCTGGTGGCGGCCTTCAAGGAGTTCGCGGCCGGCTGCCAGGCACGCTCGCAACGGATCCTGCCGCACGTCGCCACCGTGGACGCCGCCCGCGACATGGACCTGCTGCGCGCGGTGCTCGGCGACGAGAAGCTCACGTACGTCGGCGCCTCGTACGGCACCTTCCTCGGGGCGACGTACGCGGACCTCTTCCCGGACCGGGTCGGGCGGCTGGTGCTGGACGGCGCGATGGACCCCACCCGCCCGGCGGTCGACCTGAACCGGGACCAGACGGCGGGCTTCGAGACGGCCTTCACCGCCTTCGCGAAGGACTGCGCCGAGCAGGCCGACTGCCCGCTCGGCAAGGGCACTCCGGACGAGGTGGCGGCCCGCCTGAAGGAATTCTTCCGCAAGCTCGACGCCCGGCCGGTGCCCACCGGTGAGTCTGCCAGGCCGCTGGGCGAGGCCCTGGCGACCACCGGGGTGATCGCGGCGCTGTACGACGAGAGCGCCTGGCCGCAGCTGCGCGACGCCCTCGCCGCGGCCATGGACGGCGACGGGGCGGGCCTCCTGAGCCTGGCCGACGGCTATTACGAGCGCTCGCCGGACGGCAAGTACGCCAACCTGATGGCCGCGAACGCCGCCGTGAACTGCCTGGACCAGCCGCCGGCCTTCACCGGCCCGGACTCGGTCGCAGCCGCCCTGCCCTCCTTCGAGAAGGCCTCCCCGGTCTTCGGTGCGGGCTTGGCCTGGGCTTCGCTCAACTGCACGTACTGGCCGGTGAAGGCCACGGGCACGGCGAAGCCGCTGACGGCGAAGGGCGCCCCGCCGATCCTGGTCGTCGGCACCACCCGCGACCCGGCGACCCCGTACAAGTGGGCCCAGGCCCTGGCGGGCCAGCTGGAGTCCGGCACCCTGCTCACGTACGACGGCGACGGCCACACGGCTTACGGGCGCGGCAGCGACTGCATCGACACCGCGATCAACCGGTACCTGCTGGAGGGCGAGGCCCCGGCGGACGGCAAGAAGTGCTGAGCCGCGCCCGCGGCTGGCCGGCGTCGGGGCCCTGGTCGATTCATCCCGCTATGTGACGTCCGTCCCCGGGCTTCACAACCTGGTTCAGGGCACCCCCCGACACCCTGTAGACTTGGCGCCGCTGCTGATGAGAGCACCTCTTCGAGGGAATACTTGTCTGACCAGCGGTGCCGCCTTAGCTCAGTTGGCCAGAGCAACGCACTCGTAATGCGTAGGTCTCGGGTTCGAATCCCGAAGGCGGCTCTGTAGAAGCCCCAGGACTCACTCGCCGTGACCTGGGGCTTTTGCTTTCGTGGGATGTTTCAGGGCAGGTGGGCGCTGGGACTCTTCACTCTGTGCGTGAGCGTGCGCGAGCGCCGGATCGGGGAACCTGCTCGCGATCACCGGCCGGCGCGTAGAGCGGCCGCCGACTCCAGGAGGCCGTCCCGCTCCAGGCGGTCGAGCACATCGCCCGCGGTGCCAGGTGGGTTTCGCCAGGAGTCGGCGATCTGTTGGACGGCGGCAAAGACCCGCTGTCGATCGAGATCGACCTGGGCCAGAACGAAGTCGTCTGCAGAGACGGCCTCGACGTTCCATGCTGCCAGCGTCTCTTCGGGGAAGTCCTTGAGGTTGTTGGTCACGATGAGCTGAGCTCGCGACTTGATAGCGGCGGCAAGTACATGGCGGTCGTCTGTGTCTGGCAGTTGCAGAACCGACTCCAGCGGTTCGTAGTCCTTGACGAGGCAGTCCCGTACGGCGCGCATCATCAACTCGCGCGTCCGGGTCAGCTTTGTCGGATCGAGCTCTGGCCTGTTGGCCTGGAGGTTCGTGAAGACTTCGTCCAGGATCCGATCCGTCCACTTCGCCTGCACGAGCCCTGCCTGGGCTATGCGGATCAGAAGGTCGCGCAGCGTGCTCGGGTACAGAACGCAGGCGTCGTAGACGACGATGAAGGCCACGGGATCAGATCAGCCCCATCTCCTGGTTCAGGGATGTGAGTTCGTCTGCTGCTGCCCGGCGATTCCGATCGTCCTGGCGCTGGTACTCAAGTAGGGACTGCGCCTTGATCCGGCGATGGGTGCCGACCCTCCGGTAGTCGATCTCACCCGCCTCCAGTAGTCCGATCAGGAACGGCCGGGAGACGTTCAACATGTCAGCGGCTTGCTGTGTGGTCAGCTCTGCGTGCTCGGGAACGATGGAGACAGCGCGTCCAGCGGCCATGTGGCTCAGTACCGTCGCCAGCAGTTCCACGGCCTCGCGTGGCAACTCGAGGTCGGCCGTGCCGTCCTCGATCCGGAACCGGATCCGTTCCGCGTGCGGCGAGCGCGCGAGCGACCGCTTCACCGGCTTGAGTGCGCGCGCAGCGAAGTCGGCGTTCGCCCCGGATGGGGGAGTGGGCCGAGCGGTCGACGTGCTCATCGTGTCCGTCCCTTCCTGTGGCGGAGCGGGCGCCCGAACGCCGCCCTATTCGCATTATCCGCAGCAATCGAAATTATCGCAACCCGCTTCGAGGTGATGTAGGAGTGAATCCCCCGTGATCCTCTCCGGCTGCGTGGCGGGACCTCGGCGCGACCGGAATATGCGGCTCGATGACGCGTGAGCGGTGCGTGAGCGGACTGGACAGCGCAGGGTGGACTGGGCGGCACGTGGGTTCAGGGGCGTAGGTCGCTGAACTGGGGAAACGGGATTTTGCGGCCCGGAGCGGCACCAGCCGGGATGATCTTTTGGGGGCCTCGTAATGCGTAGGTCTCGGGTTCGAATCCCGAAGGCGGCTCTGTAGAAGCCCCAGGACTCACTCGCCGTGACCTGGGGCTTTTGCTATTTTCCGGCGCGGCTGCGGTTGCGGGTGCCCTGCTTCGCGAGGAGGGCCAGCCATGCCCAGCGGGCGACGCCGCCGACGGCGAGGGACACGGTGATGGCGCCCCAGTCGATGACGTGGGGGAGGCCGGGGAAGAAGGCGAAGAAGGCGAGGGACGCGGCGGCGCCGGTGAGGAAGGCGGCGAGGCCGGCGCGTCGGCGCCTGGCTTCCGAGGCGGGGTCCGCAGGGGTGGGCTGGGGGCTCATGTGCGGCTCACTTCGTGATGTGGTGGCACTGGCTGACCCGTCGGGTGCCGTTGATGTGGAGGTGGGCGCAAGCTTTGCCGTACCGGGGGAGCTTCTGGGGTGCGTTGTTGCGCATCGGGTTGATCTTGCACTCGGTGTGGGTCTTGCCGCGGGAGGTCCGGTAGGTCTTGTTGTCGGTGTCCGCGTAGGTGAAGTCGATGCTCCAGTTGCAGAAACCGGCGTTGAGGGCTCCGACGAAGCCGCAGTCGACGCCGGCGTTCTGGTACGTGATGTTCTTGCCGTCACCACGGATGACGTGAGTGAACATGCAGCCTGTGGGGACCTTCATCGTGACGCCTCCGACTTGGTAGTCGAAGGTGGCCACGGGCGTCGAGCCGATGGCGCCCGCGTGCGCCTCGGCGGGGGGTAAGACGGCCAGCGCGGCCATGGTGGCGAGGGTGGCCAGGATCCGGGCCCTTGTGCTGCTTCAGTGCGTCTGCCAGGGCCCGGCCGAAGGCCGTCTCGTTCTTGTGGACGAAGTGGTGGACCAGGTTGATCGGCGGATGCGGGACGACCTGGAGCAGGTTGCGTGGGGCGACCCCGATCACCTCGGGGTTTGAGGCCAGCTGTCTCATGCGCGTCTGGTGACGGCAGGTGACGGCCAGCCAGAGGGCCGGCAGTCAGTTACTCGGGTGGGCCGCCGCTCGCGGGGCGCGCAGAGCCAGGAGGGAGGGGGCGGAGCTGTCGGGGCCGGTCGGTTCGCCGGGACAACCGCTCGCTTTGGTCAGGCGCTCCGTGGCTCGGGTGAGGCCGCTGACCGTGGAGTTGGGCCGGCTCTCGAGGTGCTTCTAAGCTGCGGACATGAGCGACCTGTATGCCGTGGACCTGGCCCTGGACCTCCGCGACTCCGTGCCGCCTTCCCTGCTCGCCGATCTGCGGTGGCACCTCGGTGAAGAGGAGCGGGAGGCGGACGAGGAACTCGATGCGTATCCCCTGCTCGCATCGCGCGGCCCGGCAGTCCGCATCGGCGGTGTCCGGGTGGGGGAGCTCGTCCGGACCGGCAACGGGTGGGCGCTGACGGTACGGTACGAGATCCACACCGAGGTCATGCCGGACTTCGATTCGCTGGTGGAACGTCTCGCCTGGCATTCCGACACCGAGGGTCCCATCGGCCAGGTCCGTTTCTACGAAGACGACGTTCCGGAGATGCTGATCAACAGATCGGGGACGCTCGTTCGGATGCCGCTCGCTCCGAAGCCGACGTCGTAAGAGCAGCGTCAGTCATTGACCGACGGCACGACACCCAGAACGATTTCCGCGTTCGCGATCATGCGCCCGATTTCGATGGGGAGATTCTCGAATTCCTCCATCACCACGTCGAAGGGCTCCACCTTGCGAACCGTGCCGTCCAGACCCCGGGCTTCCACGAAGAACCGATAACCGGCCGGCGAACTCGGGTCGGCGACCTTCGTCCAGGCCGCACCGTGGCGAAGCACCAACAAGTCGCCCAGGTAGGACGTCAGGTCCGTGTGGAGCGTGATCCAGTCCGACTGCTCGAATTCGGCGAGGGGGAGGCGATCCGCATAGCTCTGCAGACCGGGCATCAGGACCAAGGGGTCATCCGCGTACTGCTCCGCCGAGATGCCCAGCATGGATCCGAGGTTGACGGCGTTCAGATGCGCCCCGCGCCCCCATTCGACGAGATCCGCATCGATCTCGCCCGGCGTCCTGTCAGGCATACCAAAGAACCTTTCGATCGACCCGCATCACATCTACTTCTTCCGCCTCGTCGGCGGGTCCCACTGGTCCCGCTTGGGATGGGGGCCGTATTCGAGGAAGATTATCTTCGCATCCGTGAGGTACTTACGGAGTTCAGCGGACGGCCCTGCATGCGTGAACGACCACCGTGGATCATATCCAGGATTAAGCCGCCGCAGAGCGATGTCCTTGTTGATCTGTTCCTTGATCGCAGGCTTGAGCGGGACCTCGTTCACGATCGTACGAGTGGTTTCGTCCTTCAGCGTGATGGTGCGGTACGGGCCGTACGTCTTGACCTCCACCGCGATCACACGACCGTCGGGCAGGTCCACGGGCACATCCACCTTGCGTCCGCCCGGGGTCGTTACGGGATACCGGGGATCGGCGTTCATGGGCACCGGATACGCCCGCTCGGCGCCACCACCCCACATCTGCCGGTGGAACTCCTCCCCTCGCTGCCACCGGAGCTCATGGTCACGCGTGTTGCGGACGTCCCGCAGTGTGAGCGGACCGTCGGCGGGCAGCAGGGCGGGCCTGGAGTAGTCGGGCTCTTGCCCCGCATACGGATTCTCGGTGCCCGCCTTCGCCCCGCCGTCCTTGGACCCTGCCTCCGGCGAGTCGCCGGGTGCGGTGGCCTCGTCGGAGGCCTGAGCGGCGTCGTCAGCCGTGCGGCCCCCGTCGTCCAAGCCGCCCGCGCCCGGGGTCTCCGGGTGGGATCCGCCCGTGGACGGGCCGTCCGGGTGGCCCGTGCCGCCGGGACCGCCGCCGTGGCCGCCCGTGGAGCCGGGGCCGTCGGTGTGGGCGGCTCCGGGACCCCGGTCGGCCGTGTGTGTACCGGCCGTGGTCGGGGTGTCCGGGCGGGAACCGCTGCGGGGGGTGTTGTCCAGGTCGTTGCGCGGCATGTTCTCCGGGGCGTGGCCGCCGGGGGTGCCGTGGTCGCCTGCGCGGCCGGTCGGGGTGTTGTCGAAGGCGCCCGTGCCGTGCACGCCGTTGTCCACCGTGTGGAGGGGGTGGGAGAGGTCGGAGGTGAGGTGGATGCCGTCGTCGGCGCGGCCGCCCACAGAGGTCAGGACACGGTCCGGGGCCTCGACCCTGGCCGGGGTGGCGTGCAGGGGGGCGTCCGCGTCCGGCTTCGGGGCCGGGGTCGCGTCCGGCTTCGGGGCCGGGGCCGTGTCCGGGGTCTTCTCGACCGGGGCTTCGTCGATGTGCTGGTGGAGGCTGCCGTCTGCCTTGTAGTAGTTGCCGTCGCCGTCGAGGTACTTCGCCGGGCCGTCGAAGGGCAGCTTGACCGTGCCCGGGGGCAGGGTGGCCGTGCCCTCCGGCAGCTTGATGTTGCCGTCCGGGAGTTTGATCGCGCCGTCGGGGACTGCCGTGCCCTTGGGGAGCTGGATGGA